>JAHENE010000170.1 GCA_024643305.1 Thiobacillaceae bacterium
AGTCAAACCTGTTGGTGCCGCGTGAGCTGCATCAACGTGTCGGGGGCTATGACCCTGAAAGCCCAGCGCCGTCGCTTGATTACTGCCTGCGCCTGCTATGGGAAATGGAGCCGTTGGCCATAACCAACGAAACCTGCCTCCCGGCTGTCAGGCCAGAAGATAACGAAGCGCGCCTTGCAACAATCGGGGACTATCTGGACAAGGCCTTAAGCAATACGCCATCCCCCAACGCGTATGCTCCATCCCGGCAGAACTGGGGGCTTCGTCTGCACCTTCAGATCGCCAGACAGAAATTGTTCGTTAGTGTCCCTTTCATGACCGCGGTGAACAATGAAGTTGAAGACTATCTGCTACAGAAGCAGGCTCGTTCCATCCTCCCGGAACCCGGGGTGAATCTGATTGGCTTGGCGCGCGGGGAGCTTGGATTAGGCGAAAACATGCGTGCCTTTGCCCGAGCCAGCATGGAGGGCAATATACCCTGTGCAATCCGCGACTTTATATTTAGCGGCACACGTCGGCGAGAAACTTCGCTCGAAGAGCATCTTGCTGAATATGCCTGCCACAACTGCTCCATTATTTTTGTCAATCCGGATTTTCGCCAGCTATATTCACAGCAGCTGGATGCCGTAGTTTTTGAGCGGCCATCGGTGGATTTCCGGCATCTCAAGATTGGCTATTGGTTCTGGGAGTTGGAAAAGATTCCTGCGCAATGGCAATATGCATTCGCCAAGGTGGATGAAATCTGGGTTGCCACGGACTTTATTGCGACTGCTATGCGGCACGCCACAGACAAGCCGGTGATCAAGATTCCAACACCCATCGCTTTTGAGATCAAAGGTCAATATGGCCGAAGCTATTTCGGCCTGCCCTCGAACACCTTTATTTTCTTGTTCAGCTTCGACTTCAATTCCTTTCCTGAGCGCAAGAACCCGCACGCAGTAATCCGCGCATTTCAACGTGCCTTTCCACGAAGCCGGCAGGACGTTACTCTTGTTATCAAGTCGGTGAACGCGTCCAGGAAGCCTCAAGCAATGCAGGCATTGCTTGAGCAAACAGGGGGCGATCCGCGCATCCTGCTCATAAATGAGTTCATGACTCGAGACGAGGTATACGGGCTTCAGAGTGTTGTTGATGCCTATGTCTCCTTGCATCGCGCGGAGGGTTTGGGCTTGGGCCTTGCTGAATGCATGTGTCAGGGCAAGCCGGTGATCGGTACGGCCTACTCAGGCAATATGGAGTTTATGAACGAGTCCAACAGCTGTCCGGTCGGCTATTCCATGGCGCCTGTTCGTAAGGGCGACTATCTCTACGACGACCCGGGATATTTCTGGGCTGAGCCGGATGAAGAACATGCCGCTTACTTCATGGCGAAACTCGTGGATGATGTGGATTTCCGGTGCCGTATTGCAATTCAGGGCCGTGAGGACATCAGGCGCAAATTCAACTACACCGTTGTTGCCGAACAAATGAAGGGCCGCCTCAGGAAAATCGGTGTTCTATAGCGGTTAGACCTATTGGTAAATGTAAACACCTTGAGCGTTCATGATATGACACAGATCAATCACCACATTTCACAATCGGGCATGGAGCAGGAAATCGCCAAAATCACGACGGCATTTTCTGCGCAAGCCAGGAAACCTGGATTTGTCCACTTACTTTCAAAAAGCCTCCCGAGATCTGGCCACCACCATCTGGTCGGCATATTGAAACAGTTGTATGGGCAGGCTTTTGAATATTGCGAATACTATCAGCCGTCTGAAGATAGGTGCTGTAAACAACAACCGTGTACCAGGTTTTGCAATATTGAGCGAGTTGCTGACGGCGCGACGCATGTCTCGATGCAAAAAAGTCATGATTACGAACTGGAGGATCAGGAATACGCGCCCTCTGGCTGGTTGAAGTACATAATCATGACACGCGATTTTAAGGATGCGGTTTCTTCGGAGGTGAAGCTATATTTGATAGATCGATTTTCAGGTTTCCTGGCGGCCCACCAGATCGATATAAAAGAAATAATGCAACATCACGACAAGAGCCTGTACAGAAAAGCGTTGGCGCTAATAGACGATGCCGATTTTCATGTGCCGCCCCATGAAATCACCCCACTATTTAATGAGCGTTTTGCGTATTACAAAGGCTTTACGAACAAGTGGGTAAAATTTGCCAACGAGCATAAAGACCATGCAATTCATATTGAATACAACGGACTTTTTGGAGCGGATCGGCGCCGCACGGTTAATGACCTGGTCGACCTGATAGGCATCCCCACTGCTGTGCCCGTCGACGTCGCCCTTGCCGGTGAACCGGTCATGACTTTGGGCGAGCGCCTTAAGGAGGAGAGCCGGGCCGCACGCAAACTGATCGCTGCGCACGAAAACTTGCTGAATTATTACGACATCTCGCTTAAGCAAAGTATGGGGCGCATACCTTCTTGGCGTTGGGTGTGACGGGGCCCAAGGAGCTTGATGGGGCAGCGCCATTCTGGCTTTGCTGTTTCACTCAAGCCCATGGAAAGCCGGAAGGATTAATGCCCGCGGGGCGTACAAAAGCCTTTGGCGCCTTGTGTTTCTGCAGTATTTCCTGCAAATCGAAGAAGGCCAGGACCTGCTCCTCGCTGGTGGTAACCAGCACGTTCATGTTGTTGTCGATGTCGATACCCTTGGGGCCACCCTCCTGTGGGTTTCGTCGACCCCTCAAGTATGTTGTTTCGTCCATTACGCGAAACTTGGTTGCTGGGTCGTGTACGCCGCGCCAGCCAGTGCCATTCTTTGCATATACATGCACGTAGGGGGCGCCGGCATCGGCCACGAGGACAAAGTTGTCGTCTGGGGTAAAACGCACGCCATGCGGGTAATTCAAGCCGCGCAGGATTCCATCCGGCTCTGAGCGGCTGTTTAATCGGGGCGTATTTTCATATAGAAAAACGCTGTGCTCATTATGGTTGCTGATGGCGATCCAGCGGCGATCGCTATTTACCGCCACCCCATCCGGAATATCCAGTCCTTGGCTTAAAAGGGTGTCGTTGCTTAATACGGAAAAGTTGTTGCTGCCATTCAGAATGTGCCGAGTCACAGAATGGGCAAAATTGTTGCAGATGAGCACCTCAATCTGGCCTCCTTCAAGGTGGGAGACGGATATCGAACCCGGCGAATGCAGTCGGTGGTTTTGGTCGCAACGTATGGTCTGTAGAGCGGGCAACACAAATTTTCCACCCCCGGCAACGCCTGCGGGCAATTTCAGGATGGGAGCCTCACCCTTGCGATTGGCAACAATGAGGGTTTCTTCATCGATGAAGAAAAGTCCGTGTGGTGCATGTAGGCTAGGCGAGGTGATTTCCAGGGGTGCGGACAAAGCCACCTTCTTGCCAACACTGGAAGCGTCGATATCAACATCGACGATCAGAATTTTATTTTTGGCAAATCCGGAAATGGCAAGACGCCGATTGTTCGGAGAGAGTTTCAGGTCTTCCGTGCGGCCCAAATCGGTGAGGGCCTTGCGTAGGTCGTCGGGGGCAGCAAATTCAATTTGCATGTTGGCGGCGCGGCAGGAATGTAAGGGAATGGTTAATGCTTAACCAATTTAAGCATTTTATATCTGCCTGTGGTGGGTTGCGGGTGGACTATGCGTGGCGTCTGTTGCGCATGTAGACAATCCCGCTCCCTTGCCTTATGCAAGTCAGGCAGGCCTATTTGCACTGTGCGGATATTTTGGATGAGTGGGGATGGTGGCCAGGGGCGGAATCGAACCGTCGACACGCGGATTTTCAATTGTGTTAATTGGTCGTTTTTGTTGAAAGCGTGCTCGCCCTCACTCGCCATTGCACGTAGAGAGTTGCTATTTTTGTCACGAAATCAATCCTGCAATTGATACGCTGACCTGCTAAATCATTGATCTTGTCTGGAATAGCAGTGTAGAGTTCACCTAAGGCTGTTCGTTATGAATCGCCTGGCGCCTAAAGCAGGTGTCGTATTGCCATCCTGAGTTATTCAGTTTGGTCCCCTCACTACCGTTATGGGAGGCGTGGGCTTACTTCAATTACCGGAGTTGCCCATGTCTAAGAACACCCTCGTTCGTTCTCGTAATCGCTCCTATGCCTGTCAAGATGGCTGCTGTTTCTACTGCGGCCTGCCGATGTGGCTTGAAGATCGTGTTAAGTTCGCTTCAACGTTCCAATTAACGCCACGTCAAATCAATCCCTTGCAGTGTACGGGGGAACATCTGATCGCCAGGCGGGATGGCGGAGACGAGTCCGAAGCCAATATTGCGGCTGCTTGCTTGCACTGCAATAGGTTACGACATGCCCGTAAAAATCCACCTTCTGCCTCGGATTACAAATTGCTCGTACAGAAACAGGTAAGAAAGGGGCGTTGGCACCATCAATTCATAATGGAACGGTTCGCTAAAATACTTTGTTAGAAAAGCGTTGTTAAGAACGTGGTTTCCGGCTTGCTGCTCTCAGCATGCCACGTTTTTTGCTGGCGGCTTCCCTGATTTGGGCCATCTTTTCTGGTGCTAAATCCACATCCCCGGCTGGGTAGAGGTTGGGCAGGAGAGAGCCGAGGGAGGATGCGGGGAAGCCTACGCGAACTTTACCTTTTGGGGTGTCTGACACTAGGAATTCGTCTTGGAGTAGCGCAGTGAGCACG
>JAHENE010000171.1 GCA_024643305.1 Thiobacillaceae bacterium
GGGGAGCATTGTCGGCGCAACCGCTGGCGCAGTATTGGGGGGGCTTGGCGGAGCAGCCGCAGAGGAAGCCATCACCCGTCAGGAAGGCCTGGAAATCACCGTCAAGCTCGATTCTGGCCGCATGATCGCCATCACTCAGGGGGCAGACGAGGATTTCCGCGTCGGCGACCGTGTACGAGTACTCACCGGTGGCGGCGCAACACGCGTGACACACTAACAAGGCATACTAATCTGACCGATCATGGGCTGCCACCCGTGATTGGTTTTGCCTTCCTGTTCATCGCTTCACTATGTCATATGAAACCCTGGCCGCAGTCGACCTCGGCTCCAACAGTTTTAAGCTCCAGATTGCCCGGGTGCAGGGTGAACAGCTCTATTTGCTGGACGCATTAAAAGAACCCGTACGGCTGGCGGCCGGTCTCGACAAAAACAAGCAGTTGGATGCTGACTCGCAAGAGCGCGCCCTGAATTGCCTTAGACGATTCAGCGAGCGTCTGCGCGGCCTGCCCGAGGAAGCGGTGCGTTGCGTGGGCACCAGCGCGTTGCGAGTTGCGAAGAACTCCAGGAAATTTCTGGAGCAGGCCGAATTGGTCCTGGGTTTTCCAATCGAAATCATCGCCGGACGCGAGGAAGCACGCCTGATTTACCTGGGCGTCACACATAGCCTGCCTGCCTCTTCGGGAAGGCGACTGGTTATCGACATCGGCGGCGGCTCCACCGAATGCATTATCGGCAGCGGAGTCCAACCGGAAAAGCGCGAAAGCCTGCTGATGGGGTGCGTAAACTTCTCTATGCGCTTTTTCCCGGACGGAAAAATAGAAAAATCGTCCTTGAAAGAGGCCGAGATGGAAGCTCGCCTGATCGTCCAGAGCGTCGAGGCTGAATTCGGCCGGGATTTCTGGGATGAGGCCATTGGCGCCTCCGGAAGCATTCGCGCCATTGCCGACATTCTCGAAGAAAACGGCTGGAGCAAGGGCATTACCCCCGAAGGTTTAAGCAAGCTGAGAGAGGCTATTCTCAAGGCTGGTCATGCCGACAAACTGGAGCTGGCTGGCTTGCGTGCCGACAGGCGCCCCGTGCTGGCTGGCGGCTTTGCCATATTGTCCGGCTTATTCGCCGAACTCGGTATCAGCCAGATGCAACCGGCCAGCGGCGCTCTGCGCGAGGGAATTTTGTATGACCTGCTAGGGCGCATGTCTGACCGTGACATGCGTGAAGAAACGGTAAGCGAGTTTACTCGCCGCTACCATGTCGACATGAAGCAGGCCGAACGCATTGAGACCTTAGCCCTGCACCTTTTCAAGGAACTTGCGCCTTCTGACATAGCAGAACGCGAGGACGCGCGCCAGTTTCTTGCCTGGGCTGCACGCCTGCACGAAACAGGCATCTCCATTGCTCATTCCGGCTACCACAAGCATGGCGCCTACATCCTCGCAAATGCCGACATGCCAGGTTTTTCCCGCAAGGATCAATCTCGCCTCGCACTGCTGGTGCGGGCCCAGCGCGGCTCTCTGGCAAAAAACCCCCAATTCACCAGCCCGGAGTCCCCCCTTTCCGAGGCAGACCGACTTCTGGTGTGGCTCCTGCGCCAATCGGTCATCCTGTGCCGCAGCCGCGACGAGAATTCTTTGCCCCAGGCAAAAGCGGACATCACGCCCAAAGGTTTTCGTCTACGCTTACCCGATGGCTGGTTGGAAAACAACCCACTCACCCTGCGGGCTCTGGAGGAAGAAAGTGCAGACTGGAACGCCATCGGCGTCCGAGTGGAATTCAACTAATCAAACGACCGACTCGACTGCCACATCTGTGGTTTGCGGGCGAGACGAAATCTGCAAATGGCCAAGAAACTGCTCAGTCGCCGCACGCCAGGAAAACTTTTCTGCATGTGCGCGGGCTTTTGCACGATCAATGTCTAGCGCGGCCAGGCAGGCGTCGCGCAAATCCTCCCGCATGACGCCAGCTTTGGAGTCACCCAACACATCGATGGGACCGGTAACCGGATAGGCCGCCACCGGCAGGCCGCAGGCCATGGCCTCGAGCAGAACCAGACCAAAGGTGTCGGTCTTGCTGGGAAATACAAATACATCCGCCGACGCATATACTTCGGCCAACCCATGCTGGTCTAGCACGCCAAGGTAATTTACTTCGGGGAACCTGGCGCGCAACCCTGCCAGAGCTGGGCCGTCGCCCGCCACCCACTTTGAGCCAGGCAGATCCAGTTCCAGGAAGGCTTCGATATTTTTTTCTATCGCCACGCGGCCGACATACAGAAAGATGGGCGGCTTGGTCTTCAGTCGATTGACCTTCT
This sequence comes from Thiobacillaceae bacterium, assembly GCA_024643305.1. Taxonomy (GTDB): domain Bacteria; phylum Pseudomonadota; class Gammaproteobacteria; order Burkholderiales; family Thiobacillaceae; genus UBA6918. The sequence goes on from JAHENE010000171.1 coordinate 2,309, forward strand.
GCGGATGAAAAATATCGATATCCACGCCGCGTGACCACAGCACAACATTGTTGAAACCATAGTCCTCAAGGTCGGATTTGACCTTGGGTGTGGGCGCCATCACTGCATGCGCCGGACCATGAAACCAGCGCAGAAAGCGATAGGTCCACGAAAGCGGAATCCCGAAACGGGCCTGCACATATTCAGGAAAGCGCGTGTGGTAGGCAGTGGTATACGGCAGGCCATTGCGCAAGGCATGGCGGCGGGCTGCGAGTCCCAATGGGCCTTCCGTGGCGATGTGCAGCGCATTTGGCGCGCAGTCGCGAATGCGCCTTGACACGGCGCTGCCCGGCAGCAAGGACAGGCGGATGTCCGGGTAGGTCGGGCAGGGCAGGGTGCGGAATTCCAGCGGCGACAGGATATCTACTTCGTGCCCCATGTTTTCCAATTCCCGGCGGGTGGTGTTGAGCGTGCGCACCACGCCGTTGACCTGTGGCTGCCAGGCGTCGGTAACAATCAATATCTTCATGTTTTTTCCTCGTTATCTTGTGTTCAAGCTGTCTTGGCTTTGCTGCGCTGTTTCTTGTCCGGCACATTCAGGCAATGCGTCCAGTAAACCAATTCCAGTTCGCCGTCATGGGTTTCCACCAGTGCCGACATGCTTTCCACCCAGTCTCCGTCATTGCAGTACAACAGTCCGTCCATCATGCGAACCTCGGCCTTGTGAATATGGCCGCACACCACACCATCGCATTGGCGCCGCTTTGCTTCATCCGTCATCACCCGTTCAAACGCCGTGATAAAGCTGACCGCATTCTTGACCTTGTGCTTGAGGTATTGCGACAAGGACCAATAGGGGTAGCCTAAATGGGCGCGCGCTCGATTGAGCCAGCGGTTCATCACCAGCGCCATGGTATAGAGGGAGTCGCCCATATAGGCCAGCCAGCGTGCGTATTTCATGACGCTGTCGAACATGTCGCCGTGGGTGACCAGCAATTTCTTTCCAGTGGCGGTGACATGAACGACTTCGTCGTTCACCTCTATTTCGCCAAAGGTCAGGCCAATGAATTGGCGGACCATCGAGTCATGATTGCCAGGCACATAAACCACATGGGTACCCTTACGCGCCTTGCGCAGCAGTTTCTGCACCACATCGTTGTGCGACTGCGGCCAGTACCAGCCTTTGCGCAACTGCCAGCCATCCAGAATGTCGCCAACCAGATACAGGATGTCCGATTCGTTGTACTTCAAGAAATCCAGCAGGTATGTAGCCTGGCAGCCCTGGGTTCCGAGATGAATGTCGGAAATCCATATGGTGCGGTAGTGGCGTTTTCTCTCTGGAGAAGGGTCTGTTGCCGAATCGAGCGGGGGGAAAGAGAGGTTCGCTGCATCCAGTCTCTCGGCAGGAGAGACTGTGGAAAAACCAGGGGCGCGAAACAGGCCAAGAACACGATTCAACATGGCGCAATGAAGCCATAGCCATGTGACAGCAACGTGTCTGCAATATGAAGATTACTTTTCTGTAAGCGCGATCTGGGCCAACAATTCTGTCTGCGCACAAAAGGGACTTGAACGCCGCGGGTTGAGATGGTGATAGCTTCCGTCTGCCTTCATTTCCCACGCCTGCATATTGTCCTTGAGATAGGGCTTGAGTCCTTCCTTGATGACACGCTTTTTCAGCTTGGGGTCGAGCACCGGGAAACAGGTTTCGATGCGACGGAAAAAGTTGCGGTCCATCCAGTCGGCGCTGGACAGATAAACAAGCTCTTCGCCCAGATTGCGAAAATAGAAAATGCGCGAATGTTCAAGAAAACGCCCGACCACGGAGCGTACGCGAATGTTCTCGGACAAGCCCGGCACGCCTGGCCGCAGGGCGCAAACGCCGCGCACAATGAGATCAATCCTCACCCCGGCCTGCGATGCTTCATAAAGGGCTGCGATCACCTTGGGTTCCAGCAGTGCATTCATCTTGGCAATGATGGCAGCGGGTTTACCAGCCCTGGCTGCGATCGTTTCCCGTTCAATGGCATCCATGATTTCCGGGTGCAGGGTAAACGGCGATTGCAGAATCTTTTGCAACTTGCCGGCGCGGCCTAGTCCGGTAAGCTGTGTGAATATCTGGTTGACGTCCGCGGTAAGGGTTTCATCAGCCGTCATCAAACCGAAGTCGGTATACAGTCGTGCCGTGCGCGTGTGATAGTTGCCGGTTCCAAGATGCGCATAACGGCGCAGTCCCCCCTCTTCGCGCCGGACAACGAGTGCTAGCTTGGCATGGGTCTTATATCCGACAACGCCGTAAACCACATGCGCGCCAGCCTCTTCCAGCTTGGCGGCCCAGTTGATGTTGGCTTCCTCAT
>JAHENE010000009.1 GCA_024643305.1 Thiobacillaceae bacterium
CGAACAGGTGCACGGAGTCATCCACGTGACGGCCCAGGTCATAGGCCAGGTCGTCGCGGGTGATACCCATCAGGTCGTTGGAGACCATGCGGGCGTAGTCGGCGGGGTCCTGCTCGGAGCCGATGTAGGTGTTGATGGCGGACAGACCTTGTGCCACGGCGCCGGAGCGGTCCATGGCAGCCTTGTCGACCAGCTTGATTTTCAGGTTAACGCCGGACTCGGATGCAGCTGCATCAGCCCAACGCTGGATTTCAAAAGCGGCGCCGCAGTTTGCCATGCCGCCGCCGATCATCAGGATGTCTACTTCTTCCTGGATGACTTCCGGATTTCCAAATTCAGCCATTATTGATTACCTCGTTCTTAATTCGATTACTTGCGGATCAGTTCGGCAGGGTTGCCTGCACGGTAGCCCTTGGTCACGCCGCCATCTGCGCTGCCGGTAAAGAAGCCGGTAGACGAAATGTTGGCCATGGAAGCAGTGGGCTTGCCGCCGTAGGGATCAATGGAGCCCTCGGGGGTGGTGCGGATCGGGAACTTGAAGCGCTTCAGGGTGCCATTACGGAACTTGATGGTCCACATGATGGAGTCGGTGCCGCGCAGGGGCTGCACGGAGCCGCCAAGGGGCACGACGTCAGCATAATGACGGGCTTCGATGGCTTGCTGCGGGCAAATCTTCACGCAGGAATAGCACTCCCAGCACTGCTCGGGTTCCTGGTTGAAAGCTTTCATGGCGTGGCCGGTCTCAGAACCGTCCTTGTCCAGCTTCATCAGGTCGTGCGGGCAGATGTACATGCAAGCGGTCTTGTCCTGACCCTTGCAACCATCGCACTTGTCGGTACGAACAAAGGTTGGCATTAGTAAGTCTCCTAGCTAGCTAAAATCCGCGAACGTCGCGGTCCGTATTTCGAACTTCACCTGTCCTTGGCCGGGGCGTATCGCGAATCCGCTTCCGGCAGGTTTCGGTCCTTAAAATTCCTTAAGCCGCCGAGTGGCCTTTCAGTTCCACTTTGACGTTTTGCTCGGCGCTGAGGCCGGCATAGTACTTCTGCAGCACTTTCGCCACTTCCGGGCGGCTGAACTCGACTGGCAGGTCCTGGCCTTCGGAAAGCATGGCGCGAACCTTGGTGCCGGACAGCAGGATGCGGTCATCCTTTGTGTGCGGGCAGGTGCGCTGCGAGGCCATGCCGCCGCACTTGTTGCACCAGAAGGTCCAGTCGATGTTCATGTTTTGGGTTTCGAGTGAGCCCTTTGGGATCTCGTCGAAGATTTTCTGGGCGTCGAAGGGGCCGTAGTAGTCGCCGACACCCGCGTGGTCGCGGCCGACGATGAGGTGCGAGCAGCCGTAGTTCTGGCGGAACAGGGCGTGCAGCAGGGCTTCGCGCGGGCCAGCGTAGCGCATGTCCAGCGGGTAGCCGGCCTGGATCACGGTATTGGGTGCGAAGTAGTTGTCGACCAGCACGCTGATGGCTTCGGAACGCACTTCGGCGGGGATGTCGCCCGGCTTCAGCGCGCCCAGCAGGGAGTGAACCAGCACGCCGTCCATGGTTTCGATGGCGATCTTGGCCAGGTACTCATGCGAACGGTGCATGGGGTTGCGGGTCTGGAAGGCAGCAACCTTGGACCAGCCCATTTTCTCGAAGGTACCGCGGGTCTCGGCCGGCGTCATGAACTGGTCGCCGTACTCTTCCTTGAAGTTGCCGGTGGACAGGACCTTGACCGGGCCGGCCAGGTTGAACTTGCCCTGGGCCATGACCATCTTGACGCCGGGGTGCTCCATGTCGGTGGTCTTGTAGACCATCATGCATTCATGGGCCTTGTCGATGCCGTACTTGTCGGTCACCTTCATGGTGCCCATGATTTCGCCGGTTTCGCCGTCGGTCAGGGCGATGTCATCGCCTTCCTTGATGGATTCGTCATCGGTGGAAAGGGTGATGGGGATGGGCCAGAACAGGCCGTTGGCCATCTTGTAGCCATCGCAGACGCCCTGCCAGTCTGCCTTGGTCATGAAGCCGTCCAGTGGAGTGAAGCCGCCAATGCCCAGCATGATCAGGTCGCCGGTTTCGCGTGAAGACATCTTGAGCTGCTTGAGACCCTTGGCACGGGCCAGTTCGGTATCGCGGGCTGCGCCTTCCAGCAACAGGGGTTTGAGTTCACCGCCGCCATGGGGCCGGACTAACTTGGACATGCTTTCTCCTGAGGTTAAGGCTTCTTTATAGAGCGCCGAAGTCTAGCAATCAGGGAGGGGGCTGAAAAATTGTTTGTTTTTATTAGTGGATAAGGGATTTTTCAGTCTGAAATGCCAAAGTAAAAAAGCCCGGAAAATCCGGGCCTTAGGTGGATTTTGGCGAAAATGTCAGGCGTCGAAGAAGGCTGGCATGTCCGACTTTTCGACTTCGATCACGTCCACCCAGCACGGTTTGTTGGCGCCGCCCGCCGCCGCCAGCTTTTTTGACTCTTCGTACAGCATTTTCCAGCGGTTATAGAGGCAGTCACTAATCTTGTGCATGCCGGCATCGAAATAGGAGTTGTGCAGGTCACCGATGGTGCGGGTAAAGGATTCCAGCTGCTCCTGCTGGTTGTGCGGGTAGCCTTGGCGCTGCGGGTCCACGTATTTGATTTTTTCACGCTTGAGGGCGCGGAGAAACACTTTCTGGCCTTCAGTCAGGTCGGATTCCTTGCGCGGGGCGCCACCCAGGTTCATGACCTCATGGACGAAATCATCCAGGCGCTGGCCAAAGTTGTAATTGCTGTAATCCACTGCTTGCATCTTGTCTCCTGAACATCACTACAAATTAAAGCTCGTCGACCCATTGGGCCCTCCGATATTCATATCCTGCCCCGTGGCTGTGCAAATGTCCAACAGACAATTCAGCACTTCTAATGTTTTAATCCCTGAATCCATTTGCCATACAGGATGTCTGCAACCCGGTGCAGTTCTTCCAGGCGTGGGACCATTCCTTTCATTATTGCCTCCGGCTGCTGGACGCCAGGGCTGTCTGTGGCCTTTGCGATTTCATCGGCGCCCACTACACACCAGGCCTCGATCATGGGTGCGGTCATTTCGATATGGCATTGCAAACCGAGGTGGCGGTTATTCAGAAGGAATGCCTGATTGACGCAGAATGGGCTTTCCAACAGGCGCTCCGCGCCTTCGGGTATGGAAAAGGTTTCGCCGTGCCATTGGAATACTTCAAAGCTGGAAGGTAGGCTGCCCAGCCAGTCCGGGGCGGGATTCAATCCGACCTTGGAAACACCGCCCCAGCCAATTTCCTTGACCGGGTTCTGGCTGATCTGGCCACCCAGCGCTTTGCTCATGAATTGCCCACCCAGACAATGGCCCAGAACGGGAATATTGGTTTCAGTTGCCTGCCTGATCAGTTTCAGCACATCGGGGATCCAGGGCAGGTCGTCATTGACGCTCATTGGTCCACCCATCAAGACCAGCCCGGAAAAACCGTTGATATCATCTGGCAGTGCATCTTCTGCATCTATATTGAGCTGGGTCCAGAGGATGCCCTTTTCAGTCAGGAAGTCACCAAGATAGCCAGGCCCTTCGGTCCGGGAAAAACGAAGAATCAGCACAGGACGCATATGCGAAACACCTTTGGAAACATCTTTCACGCTTATTGTATTGCAACAATGCTGCTGCTGTTGTGCGGTCAGGCATCGGCAGCTTCGGTGAGCGTGGTTGGGCTGTTCAAGAACAAGGCCATGGTTCGCATAGATGGCAGTTCGCCCAAGCTGATTTCTGCAGGCCAGACCATCCAGGGTGTGAAACTGCTTTCCGCAAACTCCGAATCCGCAACATTTGAAGTCGATGGCAAGCAACGCACCCTGAGTATGGGGCAGTCCTTTGCTGCAGTCAGTAATGGCGGCAAGGCCAGCGTCAAGCTGAGTGCGGATCCCAGAGGCCATTTCGTCGCCATGGGCGCGGTCAATGGCCACAGCGTGACTTTTATCCTGGATACCGGGGCATCAAGCGTGGCGCTTTCTTCAAATGATGCCAGCCGTATGGGCATCAACTACAAATCCGGTGAAATGATGGGTGTAAGTACGGCCAATGGGGTCATCCCCGCGTGGCGGGTGACATTCAACAATGTCAAATTGGGCGATATCAGTCTCAACCAAGTGGAAGGCCTGGTGGTGGAATCCGAGATGCCGGCAGCCTTGCTTGGCATGTCGTTCCTAAACCGCACGGATATGACACGAGAAGGGGAGATCATGACCCTGACGCAGCGCTATTAGGCCGGTTTCAGGACTTCTCCCGAAACAGCCAGGAAACCACCGAAACCAAGGGTTTGCGGCAGCAGGTTTTCAGCGGTGCATGCCAACCTCGAGCCTGAGGGCAGGAAGATCGCGGTCCGGGTTTGGATATTGACAACCGGGAGCTTCGCTATCGCTGCCAGCACCTCATCCCGTGTATGCCAATGCGCGCCTTGGTAGGCGCCGCTGCCGCCATGCCGGCCCTTTCGCAGATACAGCAGGCTGTTCCGGTTGAGCAGGCCCAGGGCAAAGCGTCGCTTGGTCACGCGGACAATTTCACTTAGCGCACGCGGCCAGTCTTCGACAAAACATAGCGCGGTAATGGAAACCACCCGGTCGAAACTGGCGTCGGCAATGGGCAGCGCCTTGGCGTTGCCCTCGACGTAGGATTCTGCGCCACTCTGCATTCGGGCGTAGGCCAGCATGGTCGGGTCGGTGTCCAGACCCATAACCTTGCTGTTGGTTTGGCCGGCAAAGCGGCGTGTGAACCAGCCGGTGCCGCAGCCCACATCAAGAATCGAGTCTCCCGCGTTGATATCAAGCAGTTGCCGCATGAGGACATATTCGGTTTTTCCTATCCATCGCCCGCGCGGGCTATCGTACCAGTTATCGTAGTCTTCAGGCGTCATGGCGAGCTGTGCAGAATGATTGGCGTTTTGGCTTTTTCAAAACTGGCCCTCAGAAGGTCAACAGCCTGTCACTGTCGCCAACCAGCTGGTGGAGATCTGCCATGGTGGAAAAGTCGCATACTCCCGCGTCTTCACTTCCACGCAGCTTGAGGCAGGTGCCGCAGGCACGGATATGGCCCCCGTGTTCGAGGACTTTGTGCATTTCGCCCGTTACATCAAAGCGCGACGTATCCAGGGTTTGGCACTCCACACCTTTGCCGAGCAGAAACACATTTACCAAGTCTCCCTGGCCAAGCGCGTGGACGCCCAAACGGAGGGCGTTCCAGGCGGTTTCCGGGTCATTTGAGCTGATCACGATACCGATTTTCATTTTTGATCCCCTTTGAAAATACCTAATCGCGCTGGCATCGGCCTTTTCCGTCTGGTTGGCGCTTGATTTGAAAAAGGCTTTTCTGTCCGAAGTCTTGCCGTTTTGAAACGCTCCGGATATTATTCCAACAATCATTGGAATGTTAGTCGAATATGCAGAATCGTCAAATCAAGGATGCGTTGTATGCCCAGGTGGCCCGTATAGGCAAGGCGCTGTGCAGCCCAAAGCGGCTGGAACTGATCGAAATCCTGTGTCAAGGGGAGAAATCGGTGGAGCAGTTAGCGCAGGACGCGGAAATCTCGATCAAGCTCGCCAGCGCGCATTTGAAGGAACTGCGCATAGCCCAACTGGTGGAAGCGCGGCGCGAGGGCAAGAACATGTTTTACCGTCTGACTTCTCACGCGGTGGCGGATTCATGGGTGGCGATTCGCGCTCTGGCCGAAGACCGGCTGGTGGAATTGCGCGTCGCGCTCGCGCAGCTTGCGCAGTACCCGGACGAACTGGCGCCCATAGGGCGGAAAGAATTGCTGGCCCAGGCCAGGCGCGGCGAAGTCGTGGTGCTGGATGTGCGTCCGGAATCCGAGTACGCAGCCAGCCATCTGCCCTTTGCCTTGTCTATGCCGCTCTCGGAATTGCACAAGCATCTGGATGAGTTGCCGCGCGACAAACCTGTGGTGGCCTACTGCCGCGGACCGTTCTGCCTGATGGCGAAGGAAGCGGTGGGCGTGTTGCGCGGAGCAGGCATACCGGCCATGCGCATGGAAGAGGGCGTAGCCGAATGGCGCGCTTCGGGCTTGCCTGTTGCAACCGGAACCAACTGAAAAAAACGCAGGAGAACACAATGTTTTTTCGTCAACTTGCCACCCGCGAAGCCACCCTGTCCTACCTGTTTGGCTGCGGCAGTTGCAATGTCGCCATCGCTGTCGATCCGGTGCTGGGCGATGAACAGTGGTTCATCGACGAGGCCGCCAAACAGAATGTGAAGATCACCCACATCATTGACACCCATGTCCACGCTGACCATTACTCTGGCGGCCGCGCGCTTGCCGAAAAGACAGGTGGTCTTTACTGCCTGCATGAAGCCAATGCCGGCCGGGTGAGTTTCCCCTTTGAACCGCTCAAGGATGGCCAGCGCATCGAAGTCGGCAATGTCTACGTAGATGTGCTGCATACCCCCGGCCATACGCCGGATTCAATCTGTCTGCTGGTGACCGACAAGCGCCGTGCGCCGTCCGGAGAAAATGCATCGCCGTGGTTCGTGGTCACCGGCGACACCCTGTTTGTGGGCGCCGTCGGCCGCCCCGACCTGGCTGGCAAGGAAAAGGAAATGGCCGGGCAAATTTACGACAGTCTGCACGGCAAACTGCTGACCCTGCCGGACGAGGTTGAAATCTATGCCGGCCACGTGGCGGGCAGCGTATGCGGCGCCGGTATTTCCGGCAAACCGTCGTCGACCATGGGCTTCGAGAAGCGCTGGAACCCCATGCTGAGTCTGTCACGCGAGGCTTTCATCGCCGAACTCTCCGGCAACATCCCGCCGCGCCCGGCGGAAATGGAGCGCATGGTGCAGGCGAACCTGGGTAAAGCATGAGTTCCACCTTAAGCCACGAAGTTGCGGAATACCGTTATGGCATCCGCAATAACTTCACCCAGTTCGCGCATCAACTGGTGCAGGTGTTTTTTGTCGGCCTGACCCTTGGCATGACCCGCACAGTGGTGCCGGCGCTTGCCGAATCCGAATTCGGCGTGGCCAAGGGCTCGTTTATGATGCTGACGGCTTTCGTCATCGCATTCGGTTTCGTCAAGGGCACGCTCAATTTCGTGGCGGGCCGCTTGTCCGAGCGCATGGGTCGCAAGAAAGTCATGTTCATCGGCTGGCTGGCGGCGGTGCCGATTCCCTTCATGATCATGTACGCGCCTTCGTGGAACTGGATCGTGGCAGCAACGGTGCTGCTGGGGGTAAACCAGGGTCTGACCTGGTCGATGACGCAGACCTCCAAGCTGGACCTCACTACCGCCAGCCAGCGCGGCCTTACCATCGGCCTCAATGAATTCTCCGGTTATTTCGGCGTGGCGGTGGCGGGCATCGTTACCGGCTATCTCGCTACCGCCTATGGCCCGCGAGAAGGGCTGATGATTTTTGGCCTGACGGTGGTCGCGCTGGCCGGCCTGCTTACCCTGCTGTGGGTAAAGGACACCCTGCCGTGGGCGCATGCCGAAGGCAGAAAGCACGCTGCCGGGCAGATGGTCGGTCCCAAGCCGCGTTATCCGGCCAACATTTCCGAACAACCGGGAACCTGGGAAGTGTTCACCCTGATGTCCTGGCGCGATGCGCGCATGGCATCCATCAGTCAGGCTGGCTTGGTGGAGAAATTCGTCGATGCGCTGGTGTGGGTGTTCTTCCCGGTTTACCTGTATCAGCATGGCCTTTCTCTGGCCGGCATCGGCTGGGTGGTGGGGGTATACGGCTTCGTCTGGGGAATATCTCAGTTCTTCACCGGCCACCTGTCCGACCATATTGGCCGCAGGAAGCCCATCATCTTGGGGATGTGGCTTTGCGGTGGTGGCGTTGCGCTGGTGATGTTGGGCGAGGGCAAACTGTGGTGGTCCTTTTCTGCCGCGGTGATGGGTTTCGGCATGGCACTGCTGTACCCGACGCTGTCTGCCGCCGTTTCCGACATTGCCCATCCCAACTGGCGCGGCTCCGCGATTGGCATCTACCGTTTCTGGCGCGATCTCGGCTACGGTATCGGTGCACTGTTGCTGGGTGGTGTGGCGGCAATATTCGGCGGCATTGAAGCCGGCTTCTGGTTTACCGCTGCTGCCATGTTTGCTTCCGGCGCTGTCGTTCTGCTGGCCTGCGAGGAAACTCATCCGCGTCTCAATCCGGCGTGAAGCCGGAGCGCCCGGGCGAGTCAAGATCGTTTATTCAAACCTTCTTGGTTTTGTCCCGTTCGATCAGCGCGTACGCTGAGTGGTTGTGGATTGACTCGAAGTTTTCAGCCTCGACCACATAGGCATCGATAAGCGGTTCATCATTCATGGCGGCGGCGACGTCGCGCACGATGTCTTCCACGAATTTGGGATTGTCATATGCGCGCTCAGTGACATGTTTCTCGTCCGGACGCTTCAACAGGCCATACAGTTCGCAGGAAGCCTGCTGCTCGATTTTCTTGACCAGGTCTTCGATCCACAGGAATCCGTTTGTGCGGGCGGTGACGGTGACGTGCGAGCGCTGGTTGTGCGCGCCGTATTCGGAAATTTTCTTGGAGCAGGGGCACAGCGAGGTCACCGGCACCACGACCTTGGTGGTGTGCCGGTAGACGCCCTTGTCGATTTCGCCGATCAGGGTGACTTCGTAATCCATCAGGCTTTCCACGCCGGAAACCGGTGCAGCCTTGTTGATGAAGTAGGGGAAGGTCATCTCGATGTGGCCGGACTCGGCTTCCAAGCGCTCCACCATGTGGCGCAGCATGGATTCGAAATTTTCCACCGAAATTTCGCGTTCGCGGGTATTGAGAATTTCGACAAAGCGCGACATGTGCGTGCCCTTGAAATGCTGGGGCAGGTAGACGTACATGTTGAAATTGGCGACGGTGTGCTGCACGCCGCCTTCCTTGTCAGCGACCTTGACAGGGTGGCGGATGGACTTGATGCCGACCTTGTCGATGGCAATCTGGCGTGTGTCCTTGGAGCTTTGCACGTCTGGCATGCAGACGGCGTCGGTGCATTCTTTCATGGGGTTTCCTTACGTTGCTGACCCGAAGACGCAGGGCATTCAGGCAATTTAGACCAAGTATAAACGCTCAGAATACTTGAGTAAACTACTCGGATAATCCCCGCGCGCGTCTGATCAGGCTGTCGGCATCCAGTCCACTGCCAACTCTTTGATTTTCCTGGGTATCCTGCTCGATAAAGCGGTCCGGTAGGCCGCAATGGGCGATGTGAACCGACACGCCGCGTGCGGCCAGGCACTCGGAAACCGCTGAGCCGGCACCACCCATGACGGCGTTTTCTTCCACCGTCACCAGCAATTCGTGCGAGCGGGCGAGCGACAAGACCTGCTCTTCGTCCAGCGGTTTCACAAAACGCATGTCGACTACGGTGGCATCGAGTTCTTCGGCGGCCTTGAGGCATTCGCCCAGCACCGTGCCAAAGGCCAGGAAGGCGACTTTGCTGCCTTCGCGCCGGATGTTGCTTTTGCCGATGGGCAAAGGCTCCAGCCCTTCCTCCAGGGCTGCGCCCGGTCCGCCACCGCGTGGGTAGCGCACGGCACTGGGGCCGCTGTGCAGGAAGGCGGTTGTGAGCAGCCTGCGGCACTCGTTTTCATCGGACGGTGCGGCGATCAGCATGTTGGGCACGCAACGCAAAAAAGAGAGATCAAAACTGCCGGCATGGGTGGCGCCGTCTGCGCCCACCGGGCCGGCGCGGTCGATGGCCAGGGTGACATCGAGGTTCTGCAGGGCGATGTCGTGTATCAACTGGTCGTAGGCGCGCTGCAAGAAGGTCGAATAAATCGCCACCACGGGTTTTTCGCCTTCACAGGCCAGACCTGCAGCAAATGTGAGCGCATGCTGTTCGGCGATGCCGACATCGAAATAGCGATCCGGGTATTCCTCGGAGAAACGTACTAGGCCGGAGCCTTCGCGCATGGCCGGCGTGATGCCGACGAGCCGATGGTCCTGCGCGGCCATGTCGCACAGCCAGTCGCCAAATATTTGGGTGTAGCTTGGTTTGCCGCCAGTTTTTTCGGTAATGCCCATCGCTGGGTCGAAACTGGTGACGCCGTGATACAGGCAGGGGTTGGTCTCGGCCGGCTCGTACCCTTTACCTTTTTTGGTGACCACGTGCAGGAACTGCGGGCCGTCGAGCTTGCGAATGTTTTTGAGGGTCTCCACCAGCACGTCGAGGTCGTGGCCGTCGATGGGGCCGATGTAGTTGAAGCCGAACTCCTCGAACAGCGTGCCGGGTACCACCATGCCCTTCATGTGTTCCTCTGCGCGCTTGGCCAACTCCTTGATGGGCGGCATTTTGGACAACACCAGGTCACTTGCCTTCTTGGCCTTGGCGTAGAACTGGCCGGACATGAGCTTGGCCAGATAATTGTTGAGCGCACCGACTGGCGGTGATATTGACATGTCATTGTCGTTCAGGATCACCAGCAAGGGTAGTTCGGTGGCACCGGCATTATTGAGCGCTTCGAAAGCCATGCCGGCGGTCATGGCGCCATCGCCGATGATGGCAACGGCACGGTGATCGGTGCCGGCCTGATGAAATGCCTCGGCCATGCCCAGTGCCGCCGAGATGGACGTGCTGGAATGACCGACGCCGAAGGCGTCGTATTCGCTTTCCTCGCGGCGTGGAAAACCGGCAATGCCGCCGCCGCGCCTCAGTCCAGCCATGGCATCCTTGCGGCCGGTAAGGATCTTGTGCGCATAGGTCTGGTGGCCTACATCCCATACGATGCGATCGCCCGGCGTGTCGTATACGTAATGCAAGGCGATGGTGAGTTCCACCGAGCCCAGGTTGGAAGACAAATGCCCGCCCGTATGGGATACGGAATCCAGCAGGAAAGCCCGTACTTCTTCAGCCAGTTGCTTTAGTTGTTTGCCGTCAAATTGCCTCAGGTCGGCAGGCGTCCGTATCGAGTCGAGCAGGGTCAAATCAGAAATCCCGGTTGATGATGTAATCCGCCAACTGTTTCAAACGTTCGGCTTCCGGGCCAAAACCTAAGAGTGCGTCATGGGCGTCCGTGCGCAGTTCTTCGGCCAGATCCTTCGCACGGGTAAGTCCCAGCAGGCTGACGTAGGTCGGTTTGTTCTGGGCGGCATCCTTGCCCGCGGTTTTACCCAGTGTGGCGGTGGAGGCTTCTGCATCCAGGACATCGTCCACCACCTGGAATGCCAGACCCACGCACTTTGAATAGTGGTCGAGTTTGCCCATGGCGGTAGCGTCCAGCGCTTTGCCGCACAGCGCGCCCAGCGTGACCGAGGCGCGGATCAAGGCGCCGGTCTTGAGGATATGCATGAATTCCAGTTCCGGCATTTCCAGTGGCTTGCCCACGCTTGCGAGATCGATGGCCTGGCCGCCTGCCATGCCATGCGAACCGGAAGCGGAAGCCAGTGAATTCAGCATGCGAACCTGCGCCGCCGCATTTTCGACCAGGCCGGGCTGTGCCAATATTTCGAAAGCCAGGCTTTGAAGCGCATCGCCCACCAGCAGCGCGGTGGCTTCGTCGAATTCCACGTGCACCGTGGGCTTGCCGCGACGAAGCACATCGTTATCCATGGCCGGCATGTCGTCGTGCACCAGCGAGTAGGCGTGAATCAGTTCGACCGCGATGGCTGCCTGTTCCACACGCGCAGGGTCGGCCTGGGTAAGCTCTCCCGCTGCAAAGGCAAGCAGCGGACGTACGCGCTTGCCTCCGCCCAGCACGGCGTAGCGCATGGCGTCATGCAGTCGTGTCGGTGCGTGGCTGGTTAAAGGCAGTGCATTGGATAACGCGGCTTCGACACGTTCCTGGTGCCCGGCCATCCAGGCCTGAAAATCACTCATCGCCGCCGCTCAAAAAAGGTTTCATCACGCCGTTTTCCAGCACCTGCACCTGCTGCTCGGCGCGCGAGATCGCGTCGCGGCAATAATTGAGCAGGTTTGCGCCGCGTTCATAAGCGGCCAGGGAATCTTCCAGGCTCAGTTTGCCGGATTCCATCTGGACAACGATTTTTTCCAGTTCGGCGAGGGCGGATTCGAAATCCTTGGGAGTAGCGGCTTTGGCCATTGGTGAAAACATTGCGTACTAAAGCATGTAACTTTAACAAAAGCAGGGCGGCGAGTCTGCAAAAGGTCTGAATATCAACAGTTTTATGGTGAAAGTCTTTGCCTTGGTTTTGCAGCCGTGTTATCTTCGTGTGCCCCAATTGGGGAAGGGAACCTCCGGTTCATTGGGTGGACAAATCTTGAAAGTCCGCCGGGTGTCGGGGGTTTTGTTTTTCTTTGCCGACTTTCAATAGCAATAGCGATAGTGCGGTACTGGAATAGGGTGGGTAGGGATGAGCAATCTCGCTGATTCTGTTTCGGCGCTGTCTACAACAACGCCTCAACTGCCGGTGTCGTGGTATTTCGACCCGGAAATTCATGAACTCGAAAAGAAGCTGCTGTTCGCCAACGGCCCAGGCTATGTCGGCCATGCGCTGATGGTGCCCGAGCGTGGTGACTATCATGCGCTCGAGCGCTTCGAGGGTGCCAAGGTGCTGGTCAACAACGACAACGGCATCGAGATGCTGTCCAATGTCTGCCGTCACCGCCAGGCCATCATGCTGGACGGCCGCGGCAAACTGCCGGCGAACAATATCGTCTGCCCGCTGCACCGCTGGACCTACGATGCCGAAGGCAAACTGCTGGGCGCGCCGCATTTCCCCGGCAACCCCTGCATGAACCTGTCGAAATCGCCGCTGCAAAACTGGAACGGCCTGCTGTTCAATGGCCCGCGCGACGTGCGCGCCGATCTGGCCGGCATGGGCGTGGCAGGTGATCTCGATTTTAACGGATACATGCTGGACCGCGTGACTGTCGAGCACGTGCCCTACAACTGGAAGACCTTCATCGAGGTTTATCTCGAGGACTACCATGTCGAGCCTTTCCACCCGGGGCTGGGCAATTTTGTGACCTGCGACGACCTGAGCTGGCAGTACGGCGACTGGTATTCGGTGCAGACCGTGGGTCTGGCCTCAGCCTTCGGCAGGAAATTCGGCTCGCCGGTTTACCAGAAGTGGCAGGAGCAGGTGTTGCGCTACGCTGAAGGCAACAAGCCCCGGCATGGCGCGATCTGGCTGACCTATTACCCGAACATCATGGTCGAGTGGTATCCGCACGTGTTGGTCGTTTCAAGCGTATGGCCAACCGGCATCGAGTCCATGGCCAATATCGTCGAGTTCTACTACCCGGAAGACATCGTTCTATTCGAGCGCGAGTTTGTCGAGGCCGAGCAGGCTGCCTATATGGAAACTGCGGTGGAAGACCACGAAATCGCGCAGCGCATGCACGACGGCCGTAAGGCACTGTACAAGCAGGGCATCAGCGAAGAAGGCCCATACCAGTCCCCCATGGAAGACGGCATGGTGCATTTCCATGAATTTCTGCGCAAACAGATCAGTTCGCATATTGGGGGCTGATCATCTGCCAAGGCTGTTGCAAGAATGGCGGCGATTGCCGCCATTCTTGTTTTTTGTGCGGGATACGAAGAAATGAAATCCACCTGGATGCTGATCGCCGGTTTTCTGTTCGCGCTCATGGGCGTGATGGTAAAACTGGCTTCGGTCCGTTTCAGTTCGCCGGAGCTGGTATTCTACCGTTCCCTGTTCAGTCTGCTGTCAATTTATACGGTGATCGTGGTTACGACCCGGCAATGGCTGGTGCCGCTAAGGACAAAGCATGCATCAAGCCATGCCAGGCGCGGCCTCACCGGGTTTTTTGCGCTGGTGATGTTTTTTTATGGCATTGCGCATCTGCCGCTACCGACCGCGATCACCCTCAACTACACTTCGCCGCTGTTTCTGGCCGTGATCACTGCATGGTGGCTGAAGGAGCGGCACGGCCGCGGACTGGTGGCCGCTGTGACGATCGGGTTTTCCGGCGTGGTCATGTTGTTGCAGCCGGGTTGGGGCGGGCAGGACATGTTTGCCAGGCTGGTGGGCCTGTTGTCCGGGGTGTTGGCAGCGCTGGCCTATATCAATGTGCGCAGTCTCGGCAGGCAGGACGAACCGGAATGGCGGGTGGTGTTTTACTTTGCACTGATTTCCACGCTGGGAGGAGCGGCTTGGATGGCGGCCGCGGGATTTGTTGTGCCAAGGCCAACGGATATTCCCCTGTTGCTGGCCATGGGCGCAACGGCCACGCTTGCGCAGTTGGCCATGACGCGCGCATACCGTTTGGGCAACACGTTGACGGTTGGCGCACTGGCCTATTCAACGGTGGGGTTTTCTGCGCTTTATGGCGTGATCGTGTTCGGAGACAGGCTGCCCGTAGTGTCCTGGACTGGGATGCTGCTCATTGTGGTGGCGGGAATTATCGGTGTCTGGGCCAGCAGGAAACTGGTAGCTCCGGAATAAGGCTATATTTACACAGTGGACCAAGATTAAAGGGGGAGAAGTTTCATGATCGCCATCAATGTCAAAGACAACATCGTCAGCATGTCGGTGCTTGGTCGTTTTACGCTTGATGACTACAAGGAGTTCGAGGAAGCCGTGCTCTACGGTATCAAGTTCCAGGGTGTAGTGAACCTGCTGATTGATTTGCGCGACATGCTCACGTTCAGCGTCGATGTGGCATGGGAAGAGGTCAAGTTCTCCCGTGAACACGCAAACGATTTCGACCGCGTCGCCATTCTTACCAGCAACGAATGGGTAGCGTGGAGTGCATGGGTCAATCGGCTGTTTGTCGATGCAGACATCCGCCTGTTTGATGATGTCCAGCAGGCCGAATCATGGCTGAAGGAAACTGCCTCCACATCCGCATGAGGAAGTTGTTGGCCATGTCGGCAATTTTGTTCGGCATTCTTCCCGAAGTGCAGGCAGGCGAAGCCTGGCAGCCGGTATTCGAGGATGGGCTCATCATCGTGGCAATCGATACCGCCAGCATCCGGCGCGAAAAACAAATCGCGGTGTTCCGGGAACGGCAGGTATTGCGCCGGCCCGAGGTGGATCCAGAATCCATGCGGCACATCCATGAAGTCCAGTATCGGCGTCAGGCTGACTGCTCGGGGCGTACGCTCAGCGAGTTATCACGCGCGGTATTTTCGGTGCAGGGTACGCTGGTGCGCTACGAGGCCAACTCTCCAACGTCAGCCAGGTGGGAGCCACCCCAATCCGACAAGGATTTCAGACTGATCGAAGCGGTGTGCGGCCAGGCCTGAATATCCCGGTATTCTGGTAATAAGCCCTGTTTTCGTTGTCATCCCAGCCAGGGATACCCTGAATGGGTAGCGGCGGCAATTCCAGATCGTCGGCAGCGTGCACCAATGCAGCCGCAATTTCATCCATCGTTTCCTTGTCGTTCTCCTGCCTGTACAGGAACAGGCATTTGGCTGTCATCCCGGGAAATGGGGTCAGGCATTTTTCCAGCAGACCATGTCCAACGACAATGAACTGCATGTATTGCGCTACATCTACGCGTGCGTCCCAGAACAGTTCCAGCCAGCGTTTGCCGCGCAGCATTTCCAAAAGATCGTGGCGCGAAGAGATTGCCAACAATCCGCTTTCATCCAGCAGGGTGAGCTGGTCGCGCAGCCTGCCACGCTGCTTATGTTCACCAGGCTGCTGTGACAGGGTTTGGCAATGGCGCAGATTGATGGCTGATTTCAGGCGCGGGAAACGTAGCCAGGCCAGCGCATTGAGAAAATCATGCTTGTTGTTCTCGCGAGTGGGTACCTTGCCGCTGGCGGCTATTCCCATTTCATAGTCGGCTGCGGATAGCGTGCTGCTCGACGCTGTAAATTGCAAGGCATGGGCTCCATGCCGAATGCTTGATGCGGCGGCAAGACGGTTCAATGCATCCAGGTCGGTTTTGCCATCCAGCGCGGCAAGCAGATCGTGGTAGGGAGCAAAAGCCGGGTGCGAGAAACTCATCCTTGTGCCAGCCGGGTTCGACAGGAACGCGTGAGCGGATGATCCGGCCCGAGCAGATCGAACAGGGCAAGCAGCGACTGGCGCGGCAGGCCATTCCGGAATTGCGGATGGTCGGCGTCAAGGGCCAGCAGCACATCCAGCGCGGACTCCAGTTTGTCTTCGCCCAGTCTCAATGCCGCCAGTTGAAAACGGGCTTCGGCTTCGTTGCTGTCAGCAGCACGGGTTTCCGTATCGACAGGCGCGGTTTCAGCAGCGTGGGCCAGTGAAAAATGGGCATGCAAATTGGCCAGTTCCTTCTGCGTGCGCAGTTCGGCCGGTAGGCTTTCCAGCAGATGTAAGGCTTGTTCATGTTCGCCATCCGCCCAAAGGAGTTTGGCAAGATCACGCGGGATCTCTGCGCTCTCAGGTTCTTCCACAGCGGCGGCGGCAAGCAGGCGCTTGGCATCAACGGTTTGATTCTTTTGCCAGGCGGCAAGTCCTCGTGCGTAAAGGTTTACGTGATCTCTGACAATATAGCGGTCGAGCTGTTCGCGAAAACTGTTTTCGGATTCCGCACCGTGTATGGTGTGGACCACATTGCCATGGCGAAAAAACTTGACGGTCGGCACACTGTTAACCCCGAAATCTCGCGCAATGCGGCCCAATTCATCTGTGTTGAGCATGACCAGCAGGAACTTGCCGCCATATTCGGTTGCCAGTTTTACCAGGCGCGGCATAAGTACCATGCAGGGTCCGGCCTTAGGCGTCCAGAAATGCACGAGTACCAGGCCGCGACGAGAGTTCTCCAGTACCAGGCGAGAGAAATTATCCGCGGTGGCGTCGAATACATGGGGGGAAAGCGTCACTGTTTTTCTTCCGTCTTTTTCGTGGGTCGGCGGCGTTTTGGTTTTTCCGGCGCAACAGACTCTTCAGGTACGGATGCTTGGCCCAGCATGTCCTTGAAGGCTTCGGTCGCTTCCACCAGTGCGCAGGCGATGCTGGGTTCGAAGGCAGCGTGCCCGGCATCTGGAATCACTTCGTAAAAGGCTTCCGGCCATGCGCGCGCAAGTTCGTCTGCCGTGACGATGGGACAGACAGCATCATAACGGCCCTGCACGATGACAGCGGGTAGATGGCGGATTTTGTGCAAATTCTCGAGAAGGCTGTTTTCCGGAAGAAAAATATTGTTCATAAAGTAATGCGCCTCGATGCGGGCGAGTGAGAGCGCAACCGCATCGGACTCGAAGTTGTTGATCAGGTTTTCATTCGGCAGCAAGGTGGAGCAGGCCGCTTCGTAGTGTGCCCAGGCGCGTGCTGTGGGCATATGAACGGCAGGATCTGGGTCGATCAGGCGTGCATGGTAAGCGTGCAGCAAATTGTCCCGCTCGCTTTCCGGAATAGGTGAAGTAAAGTCGCGCCATGCTTCGGGGAACAGTGTGGACATGCCGTAAAGGAACCAGTCGATTTCGCTTTCCCTGCACAGGAAAATGCCGCGCAGAATGAAACCCAGGCAGGCTTCCGGATGCGCCTCGCCGTAGGCCAGTGCGAGGGTGGATCCCCAGGAGCCTCCGAACACGAGCCATTTCTCGATATTCAGCGTTTGCCGCAGCAATTCGATATCGGCAATGAGATGCGGGGTGGTGTTGTCTGCCAATTCTGCATATGGCGTAGATTTTCCAGAACCGCGCTGATCGAGCAGAATGATGCGGTAATGGGCAGGGTCGAAGAATCTGCGCTGCATGGGCGAGGTGCCCGAGCCGGGGCCGCCATGCAGAAAAAGCACCGGCATGCCTGAGGGGTTGCCGCTTTCCTCCCAGTAGATGCTGTGCACGCCATCAACT
>JAHENE010000172.1 GCA_024643305.1 Thiobacillaceae bacterium
ATGCCGCGCCGTGTGCATTCTGCAGAGGCTTCGAGGATGGCGCGGATCTGCATTGAATAGATCTCGGGAAAGGTGATGCCCAGTCTTACTCCGCGATGGCCGAGCATCGGGTTGACCTCGTGCAGTGCGCGCACTTTCCTGAGGATGGCTTCCTTTTTTACGATGGCGGCATCGATAGCACGCGGGTCTACCAGGGTATGGATCTCCCGGATACCAGCGACATCGTTTGGCGACAGCAACCTGATGGTGTCGGCAAGTATGTCCATGCCGCGCGCCGCGCCACCCAGTTGGTGCAGGTGCTCGAGTTCGGAGACCAGCTGGGATTCTGACGGCAGGAATTCGTGGATGGGTGGATCAAGCAGGCGGATTGTCACCGGATGCGGGGACATGACTTCGAACAGTGCCTGGAAGTCGCTGCGCTGGATCGGCAACAATTTGTCGAGCGCTTCCTGTCGTTGTTCCAGCGTATCGGCAACGATCATCTCCAGCACGATGGGCAGCCGATCAACAGCATTGAACATGCGCTCGGTGCGGCACAGCCCGATGCCCTGTGCGCCGTAGCCAAGTGCGCGATGCGCATCATTCGAGTTGTCTGCATTGGCCATGACTTTCAATCTGGCGGACTGGTCAGCCCATGTCAGCAGTGTCTTCAGGTCGTCAGTAAATTCCGCTTCCACTGTCGGAACCGCACCCATATAGATATTGCCGGTGGTGCCGTCTATGGTCAGCAGTTCACCTTCCTTGATCAAGGTTTCGCCTATGGTGGCGCGGCGCGCCTGCGTATCCACATGGATGCCTTCGGCGCCGGCAACGCAGGGTTTGCCCATGCCGCGTGCCACGACTGCTGCGTGTGAGGTCTTGCCGCCGCGGCTGGTGAGGATACCCTGGGAAGCGAAGAAGCCGTGGATATCCTCGGGCTTGGTCTCTTCGCGCACCAGGATCACCAGCTGCCCACTGCGCCCCATTTGCTCGGCACGATCAGCGTCGAAAACAGCACGACCACATGCTGCTCCCGGTGAAGCGGGCAAGCCTTGTGCCAGAGAATGGGCATGATGCTTTGGGTCGAGTCGTGGGAACAGCATCTGCTGCAGTACCTCGGGATCGATACGCAGCAAAGCCTGCTCTTTGCTGATCAGGCCGGATTCAGTCATCTCCACCGAGGTGCGCACCATCGCATGGGCATTCATCTTGCCGTTGCGCGTCTGCAGGCAATAAAGTGTGCCGCGTTCGATTGTGAACTCGAAATCCTGTACCTCGTGGTAGTGCTCTTCCAGTTTGTCGCGCAGTTCGCCCAGTTGTCGATGCAGCTCCGGCATTTCTTTGGCCATCTGCGCGATCGGCTTGGGAGTGCGGATGCCGGCTACGACATCTTCGCCCTGTGCATTGACCAGATACTCACCGAACATCTGGTTTTCGCCGGTCGCCGGGTTGCGCGTAAAGCCGACGCCAGTCGCCGAATCAAATCCGCGGTTGCCGAACACCATGGTGCATACATTGACCGCAGTACCGTTGGCCATTTGCGGCGTGATGCGGAATTCGCGGCGGTAATCCACCGCGCGCTTGCCCATCCATGAGTTAAACACCGCCTGAATCGCGAAGGAGAGTTGTTCAAATGGATCCTGCGGGAAAGGCTTGCCGGTATGGCCGTGTACCGCGTCGAGGAATAGTCCGGTGATCTCGCGCAGGTTCTCGGCACTCAGGGCGATATCTTCCTTGGCACCCTCACGATTCTTGATCGCTTCGAACGGTTCGTCGAACAGTTCGTCAGGCATGCCCAGCGCGACTTTTCCGAACAGTTGTACGAAACGGCGGTAGGCGTCGTATGCAAAACGTTCGTCACCGGTCTGTTTGATGATGCCCTGCAGTGTTTCGCTGTTGAGCCCGAGGTTGAGGATGGTGTCCATCATGCCCGGCATCGACATTGCCGAGCCGGAACGGACGGATACCAATAGCGGGTTGTTGCTGTCGCCAAAACCCTTGCCAGTGTCCTTTTCCAGCTTTGCTATATGTTGACGGACCTCATCCAGTAGTCCGGATGGCAACTTGTGGCCTGCATCAAGATAGTCGAGGCAGGCCTCAGTGGAAATGGTGAACCCGGGCGGCACGTTCAGGCCTATCTGCGTCATTTCACAAAGGTTGGCGCCCTTTCCGCCCAGAAGTTTTTTGTTTTTTCCATCGCCTTCGGAAAAGGCGTAAACGAATTTTCTCTGGCTCATGATGGCTCCTTTGAAATGTCTTTTTGATAAAGTGCTGGAAAATTATCGAGTTTTCGGCGTAATTTTATAGTGACTTTTATTGCCGCGACTGTGTTCAGCTTACTCCTATTTTTCCAGTCCGAAAACGTTAGTAAAACAGTCGATTTCAGGGTTAGTGAAGCTACTGAATTGTTTGCAGCGCCTTGTGCTGAAGGCTGCACATCAGAGCGGACATGGATTTATACTTTCGTCCGCAACAGAGAAATTTATATGGGATTTTAGTAGGAAATGACAAGTCACCTGAAAAATCTGGAACCGCGTCTGGTCTGGTCGCATTTTTCTACTCTATGTGAGATTCCGCGCGCCTCGCTGAAAGAAGCGGCGCTGCGCGATCACTTGATCGCATGGGCGAATGAGCGTGGAATCAAGTCCCTTGTGGATACGGCTGGCAACCTGATCCTGAAAAAGTCGCCAAGCCCAGGTTGCGAGTCGATGCCGGGCGTGATCCTGCAGGGCCATCTGGATATGGTATGCCAGGCTAATGCGGGGACGGTGCACGACTTCGAGCGCGACCCGATCAGTACGGTGATACGTGATGGCTGGGTGATTGCGGAGGAAACCACGCTGGGCGCTGACAATGGAATCGGTGTGGCACTTGCGCTGGCAGCACTGGAAGAACCGGGGCTGATCCATCCGCCGCTTGAAGTGTTGCTTACCATCAACGAGGAATCCGGCATGGATGGTGCGCGCGAATTGTCGCCGGGAACGTTGCAGGGAAGAACGCTGATCAACCTCGATACCGAAGAATGGGGGCATTTTTACCTCGGTTGCGCGGGCGGGGTGGATGTTGAATTGCGCCGCAATTATGAATTGGAGGACATGCCTGCGGGTTTTGTAACGCTGGGGTTTGAGGTGTCCGGTTTGCGGGGCGGTCATTCCGGTATCGACATCCATCTCGGGCGCGGTAATGCGATCAAACTGCTGGCAGAAGCCCTGCGTGATTTTTCAGAACACACCGATCTGCACCTGATCGAATTGAAGGGCGGAACTGCACGTAATGCGATTCCGCGTGAAGCCTCTGCAATCATCGCGATTCCGGGCGAGGCCACTGCCGAGCATCTGGAAGAGTGGGTACAACATCGTGTCGAGGCATGGCAGATGCGCTTCGCCGGAGTGGATGCGAATGTTTCGTTCGTGTGCAAACTTGGGGGGAGCGCAGAAGGGAAAGCGCTTCCCAGAACCGAAAGGGAGCGTTTGCTCGGCTTCCTGGATATGATCGCGAATGGCGTATCGCGTATTAGCGAAGATTTCCCCGGTGTAACCGAGACGTCAAGCAATCTGGGCGTGGTCGAGCTGGTGAACGGCAAACTCAAGGCGACATTCAAGGTGCGTTCACTGCAGGATGAACATGCGGATGTGCTTGCGGACAAGCTGGTGTCACATGCGCAAGCGCACAACATACCTGCTGTGAAAAGCGGAGCCTATCCGGGCTGGACGCCAAATCCGGAATCCGGTCTGCTCGCGCTGTGCCAGCGGGTTTACACAGAACAATTCGGCCATGCCGCGAATCTGCAGGTGATACATGCCGGGCTGGAATGCGGCCTGTTCGCGGCAAGCCATCCGCATCTGGAGATGATCTCGTTCGGCCCGGACATCAGGGGTGCGCATGCGCCTGGTGAGCGCGTTGAGATCGAGTCTGTCGATCAATGCTGGAACTTGCTTAAAGCTGTACTGCAAGAATTGGCGAAGGACTGAAAACACCACATTATTTCTGCGGTTTTGCTTGCAGGCCGCCGGGGTCATCAAGCATTCACTGAGCATGTTACGATGAGGTCTCCGCTCAGGATGAAAGGAGAGTGCCTTGAATTGCAAATACTTAGTGTGCATGCTGGCGTTGATGCTGCTGGGTCGCGAAGCATATGCCGATGGTGTCAGGATCGAGAAGATAACCGTCATGTCGGGTGATGTGGAAGTGCCTGTGGAAGTTGCGATACCGTCAGGCAAAGGGCCGTTCCCGCCGGTACTTTATATTCATGCCAAGCGCGGCTACGACGAAGTCGACACAAGGCACATCTCTACTTTGGCTGAGCAAGGCTTTCTGGTGATGGCACCCGACTGGCAGAGCGGGCGCTTTATTGAGCGTTGGCCTGCTACCCATAATCCCGCCACGGAAGATGACGTGGAAGCGGCGTTGGATAAGTTGATCAGTCGTACGGATGCTTGCCACATACCAGTTGGAATCGTCGGTTATTCTCGCGGCGGCTATTTCTCTATCAGGCTGGCAGCCAAGCGCGGCAAGGATATTGCAGCCATCGCCAATTATGCAGGGCATATGCAGAACCCAAACGCCCCGGAACCCGAACAACTTTTCAGCGTTGCGCCAGAGGTTTCGAAAGTGAATACTCCCATGCTGCTCCTGATCGGCGAGCAGGACTAC
>JAHENE010000173.1 GCA_024643305.1 Thiobacillaceae bacterium
ATCCGGGTGTTGCCGCCAATGTGAGCAAGATTGCCGGCGCCATCGGTTATGTGGATATTGCCGATGCAATGAAGAACAACATGACCTTCATTGCGTTAAAGAACAAGGCAGGCAACTATATCGTTCCGAATCAGGACGCGATTGCCGATGCTGCTGGCGGTGCCGACTTCAAGGTCAAGGGCATGGCGCCTGATCTGTTGGATCAAACCCACAAGAATGCCTGGCCGATTACCAGCGCCACGTATGTCCTGGCCTATGAAAAGGGCTCCGACCCTGCCAAACAGAAGGGTATTGTGGATTTCTATGCATGGTCGCTTAACAATGGCCAGAAAATGGCTGAAGATCTCGGCTTTGTGGCATTGCCGCCCAATGTCGTTAAAATGGTCGAAGCCGAGATGAAGAACATCAAGTAATATTCCATTAGTATTTGGATTGTTGTACGTCAGGGGCTGTTTTCAGCCCCTGCTTTCTGCGAAAGCGGCTGTTTACCAGACGGCTGTTTCCTCAGACAGAATCAAACACATAGGCATAGATTGTGAGCGAGCCAAGCGCATCCTCCGAAATCGACCTGCATGCCCAGCAGGTTGGACGATTCAGGTTTCAGGACAAGTTGTTCCATTACATCACCCAGCTTTTTGCAATGGTTGTTCTGGTGGTGCTGCTGGGTATTCTGGTTTCGCTCACTATTGACGCATGGCCCAGCATCAAGGAGTTTGGCCCCTCCTTTCTGTGGACCAATATCTGGAGGGTTCCGGACGATCAGTTTGGCGCACTTGCAGCCATTTACGGGACGGTTGTGACCTCGGTCCTTGCTCTTCTGATAGGGGTGCCAATCAGCTTTGGCATCGCGCTGTTCCTGACGGAGACCTGCCCGCTTTGGTTGCGCCGTCCGCTGGGTACGGCAATTGAATTGCTGGCAGGCATTCCCTCTATCGTTTTCGGTATCTGGGGGTTGTTTGTCTTCGCCCCCTTTTTTGGCGAACATATCCAGCCGCCAATGCAGTCCTTGCTGGGAAACCTCCCCATAATTGGAGGTTGGTTTTCCGGCCCCCCCATTGGCATTGGCATTTTCACGGCCAGCATGGTTTTGTCACTGATGATTATTCCGTTTATCGCTTCAGTCATGCGTGACGTGTTCGATACGGTGCCCCATGTGCTCAAGGAGTCGGCTTATGGTGTCGGCTGCACTACCTGGGAAGTGGTGCGCAACATCGTGCTGCCGTACACGCGCGTCGGGGTTATTGGGGGCATCATGTTGGGCCTAGGACGTGCCTTGGGCGAGACCATGGCAGTTACCTTCGTTATAGGTAATGCCAACCGTATCAATCCAAGCCTGTTCTCACCCGGAACCTCGATCGCATCTACGCTGGCCAATGAGTTTGGTGAAGCTGAACCAGGGTTGCATATTGCCTCCTTGTTTGCATTGGGGCTGGTGTTGTTCATGATTACCTTCATTGTGCTTGGGGTTTCACGCTGGCTTATCAGCCGCAGCATGGGTTCAGAGGGGTTGTAATTCATGATGAACCTATACACCAGGCGTATCTGGATCAATCGAATCGGCATCACGCTGTCCATGGTCGCGATGTCCCTGGGCTTGATTGGCCTAATGTGGATTTTGTGGACACTCTTCTCCAGGGGCTTTGCTGCGCTAAGCATCGATATGTTCACGCAGGATACGCCCGCACCAGGTTCCGAAGGAGGCGGCTTGCGCAACGCCATAGTTGGAAGTGGCCTGATTCTGCTTTTTTCCATGCTGATCTCAACACCGATTGGTATTCTTGCGGGTATTTATTTGGCTGAATACGGGCGCATTTCCAAGTTCGCTTCGTTTACACGCTTCATGACGGACATCATGTTGTCTGCGCCGTCCATTGTTATTGGTTTGTTTGTCTACGCCATATTTGTGGTCAAGACAGGCGGGTTTTCTGGCTGGGCAGGCTCGCTGGCGCTGGCGCTGATCGCCATCCCGGTCGTGGTTCGCACAACTGAGAACATGCTCAAACTGGTGCCAACCAGCCTGCGAGAGGCTGCGTTTGCAGTTGGCGCGCCACGCTGGCAGGTATCGCTTAAGGTTACGTTACGTGCTGTCAAATCCGGTGTCGTGACGGGGGTGCTGTTGGCGATGGCGCGTATTACGGGAGAAACTGCGCCGCTTCTTTTTACAGCGCTCAACAATCAATTCTTCAGTGCACAAATGTCTGAACCGATGGCCAATCTTCCGGTAGTGATTTTCCAGTTTGCACTGAGCCCCTACGACAACTGGATTAACCTGGCCTGGGGCGGGGCGTTGCTCATCGCTCTTCTGGTGCTGGCAGTCAACATCGGTGTGCGTGTTGCCTTCCGCCAAAAAATCAAGCGCTAAATTCCTACGGAGAATGTATGTCAGCCCAAGCAACCACTAGCAGCCAGGATCCCGCCCTGCTGGTCCGTAATCTGAGCTTCTACTACGGGGATTTTAAGGGACTTAGCAATATCAATATGGAAGTTGCGCGCAATAAGGTTACCGCCTTCATTGGCCCATCCGGGTGTGGAAAGTCCACATTGCTGCGCACTTTCAATCGTATGTATGACCTCTATCCCGGTCAAAGGGCAGAGGGCGACATCATGTTCAACGGCAAGAACCTGCTGGACAAAAAGCAGGACGTGAACCTGGTGCGCGCAAAGATTGGCATGGTTTTCCAGAAACCGACGCCATTTCCTATGACCATCTATGAAAACATTGCTTTTGGCGTCCGTCTTTACGAGAGACTATCCAAATCAGCGATGGATGACCGGGTTGAGTGGGCGCTGAAAAAGGCCGCCTTGTGGGGAGAGGTGAAAGACAAGCTTCAACAGAACGGGCTTTCGTTGTCAGGTGGTCAGCAACAAAGGCTTTGCATTGCTCGTGCCGTAGCTGTAAAACCGGATATTGTCTTGCTTGATGAGCCTACCTCGGCATTGGATCCGATTTCCACTGCAAAAATAGAGGAGCTCATATACGAACTCAAAGTCGATTACACCATTGCGATTGTCACTCACAATATGCAACAGGCTGCGCGAATCTCTGATTACACTGCCTTCATGTACCTGGGGGAACTGATAGAGATGGATGAAACCGACCAGTTGTTTCTGAAGCCAAGAGTAAAGCAGACGGAGGATTACATAACCGGACGCTTTGGCTGACTGTTTTTTTGTTATGTATTGACATCATTTGTGTGCTGTAACCTGTTTGTAATTATCCCTGGATGGGCAAAGAGTAAGATTCCCGCTGTAGATTCTGGTTCAGATCTCATGTCAATCAGCGGAGATTCATCAAATGACCAATGCCGTCAGGGAAGTTGCAAGATTCATTAAGCGTAGCCCGGAAACTAACGATTCGATGGTTTTGTGGGAAATGTGCAAGGCGCTCGAAAGCAAGTCAGTATTCGAACTGCACCGCCTTTTTGAATTGAACCTCAAGAGTTTTGAGATGGCCATGGAGTTGCTGGATGAGTGGCGCATCGACAGGTGGATTGTCGAGCGGCGCATCCAGAAATATATCGATTTGTCCGGCAATTGATAAATGGCTGCTTGCGGGACGGCGCATTGCGGCCCTAACAGCCTTTCCGTTGACCATATTCCCCCTCTAGATTAATATTGCCCCCTTTTTAGTGGGGTAGTCGATGCGTCGCAAACTCGTAGCCGGTAACTGGAAGATGCATGGCAGCCTGGCAGAAAATCAGGCGTTGCTGGGTGCGCTGAAAACTGCACTGAATGGTTTGCAGGGTGCTGGCGCGGCTGTGTGTGCTCCCTTTCCCTACCTGGCGCAGTTGCAGGCCGAATTGAGGGGAACCAGCCTGGCGTGGGGCGCACAGAATGTGAGCGAACATGCCAAGGGTGCATTCACCGGCGAAGTTTCAACCACGATGCTGAAAGACTTTGGCTGTACTTATGTCATTGTTGGACATTCTGAGCGCCGCGGGCTGTATGGCGAATCTGATGAAGCCGTGGCAAAGAAATACATGGCGGCCCAGGCTGCCGGGCTGACCCCCATTCTTTGCGTTGGTGAGACCCTGGACGAGCGTGAAGGTGGTATCACCGAAAAGGTGGTGGAGCGCCAACTTGATGCAGTTATCAACGCCGCAAGCATTGACTCCCTAGCCAAGGCGGTGGTTGCCTATGAGCCGGTATGGGCAATTGGCACCGGCAAGACGGCCACACCCGAACAGGCACAGGCTGTCCATGCCTTTATCCGCGGCAAGATTGCCGGTTTGAGCAAAGGGGTTGCGGATGGACTGGTGATTCAGTACGGAGGCAGCGTGAAAGCCTCGAACGCGGCTGAGCTTTTTTCGCAGCCGGATATTGACGGTGGACTGATTGGTGGCGCCTCGCTGATTGCGGATGAATTCGTCGCTATCTGCAAGGCCGCAGCCTGAATTATTGGATACTTGATAAATGGAAACTGTAGTCTGGATTATTCACCTGCTGGTTGCGTCAGTCCTGGTTGGGCTGATACTGCTGCAGCACGGAAAGGGTGCCGACATGGGCGCAGCTTTCGGTAGCGGTGCATCCGGCAGCCTATTTGGCGCCAGCGGATCGGCAAACTTCCTGTCGCGTGCGACGGCAGTTGTGGCCACGGTGTTTTTCGTGACCAGCCTGGGATT
>JAHENE010000174.1 GCA_024643305.1 Thiobacillaceae bacterium
GATCGGTATGCGTCCCTGCAGGGGTGCAATCTGTTCTTCCAGGCCTACATTCATGACAACTTCACAGACAAATAACCCCCGTCACCGGGGGTTATTTGATGGATAGCAAGCAAATTTACTTTCCGCCACCGAGTTGGTGCACATATACAGTCAACACCTTGATCTGGTCGCTACTCAGGCGCTCTCCCCAAGCAGGCATCACACCCTTGTTGACGCCGGTGGCAATCGTATTGCGAATCGCGGCGACCTTGTCTTCGGCCTTGTCGGCGCCAGGCACATTGGCCCACAGCCAGATCTTGTCAGTCAGGTTGGGAGCGCCGATATCCTGGCGGCCCTTGGCACTTTCGGTATGGCAGTAGTAGCAGGCAGCTGTTTCGGATGTAAACAGGGCTTTGCCGGTTACCGCCTTGTTGGCGTCATGCGCAATGCCGGAGAGGCTTGCTACATAATTGGCCAAGGCATCGATTTGATCGGCATTCAGCACTTCGCCAAAAGCCGGCATATAGCCACGGCGGCCGCCAGTTATGGTTTGATGAATCTTGTCGAAGGTTCCGCCATACAGCCAGTCGTCATCGGTCAGATTGGGAAAGAATCCAAGTTTGCCCTGACCACCCTGCTGATGGCATGGTGCGCAGTTGTCGGTGAACAGCGCCTTGCCGGCCGACAGCACGAAGCCGCTCAACTCTGGATCCTTGGCAATCTGGTTGAAATCGCTGGCGGCGACCTTGCTGAAATAAGGCTTCTGCATTTCATCGGCCTTGTTCAGGTCTTCCATCAGCAATGCGCGTGTATTCCAGTGGCTGCTGACCGTCTCGCCGGCTTTGTTCACATAGGTGATGTTTGAAAAGCCAGTCAGGAAACCCTTCCCAAATGGCCAGGAAGGGTAAATGAACCAGTAGACGATCGCAAAAACGATCGTGACGTAAAAGGTATAAACCCACCACGTCGGAAGCGGGTTGTTGAATTCCTCAAGATCACCGTCCCAGGCATGGCCGGTAGTCTGCACGGTTTGAGATTGCAGATTCTGTTCACTCATCACTTAAATCCTTGTTGTCCGGGGCATCGTCCTGAAAAGGAATATCCTTGTAGGATTCAAGCCGCTTGCTGCGTTTCTTGCTGCCAAACACATACAGCAGGATGCCGACAAAGGTCACAAAAAAAATCAGGAGGGCGAGCGGTTTTGTGTGTTCAGGCCGGGAAAACCAGTCAATCCATTCCATCGCTCGCCCCAATCATTAACGGGAGTGCACCAGCTCGTCTTCGTTGACCTTGGTGAAGTCCACCATGGTTCCGAGCACTTGCAAATAGGCCACTAATGCGTCCATTTCAGAGACGCCCGGCTTGCCGTCATAGTTACCCAGATTTGCCTGCTCAACCAGATTCTTGTTGGCATCGGGTATGTGCAGTTGCTCGGCGACCTGTTCACCAAATTTCTTTACGTTGGCTTCGCGCTCGGCTTCGGTTAGCGAATAAGGTACGCCAACTGTACGCAGTGCCTTCATGCGGTCCGCCACGTCTGACTGGTCAAGCAAGGTCATCAGCCACGGGTAGTTGGGCATGACCGACTCCGGCACCATGGAACGCGGAGCCAGAAGGTGCTGAACATGCCACTCGTTGGAATACTTGCCGCCAACACGCGCAAGATCCGGTCCGGTGCGCTTGGAGCCCCACTGGAAGGGATGGTCATACTGCGACTCTGCAGCCAGGGAGTAATGGCCGTAACGCATTTTTTCGTCCCGGAAGGGACGAATCATCTGGGAGTGGCAGACATAGCATCCTTCGCGAATGTATATATCGCGACCGCGCATTTCCAGCGGTGAGTAGGGACGCACATCGACACCTTCTGTTTTTTCAATGGTTTTGTTGATGAAGAACAATGGGGCGATTTCAACCAGTCCGCCCACGCTGATCGCCAGCATGGTCAGGACCAGCATCAGGCCAATGTTGGTTTCAATCCATTCATGTTTGAAATTGATTCGCATCATCTTTCCTTTACGCGCCCAGACCAGCCATCTTCACAGCAAGCTTGGCTTCCAGTGCAGCTTCTTCACGCTTGGCTTCGCGGATGGTCATGAATATGTTGTAAGCCATGACAACCACGCCACTCAGGAAGAAAGCGCCGCCAATCGCGCGCATGATATAGAAGGGGATCATCGCCGCCACGGACTCCACAAAGGAATACTGAAGGTTGCCGAAATCATCAAAGGCACGCCACATCAGGCCCTGGGTAATACCGGATATCCACATCGCGATGATGTAGAGCAGCACACCGATAGTTGCCAGCCAGAAATGAATTTCAACCAGCTTTGTGCTGTACAGCTTGGTATCCCAAAGCTTGGGGATCATGTGGTAGAGCGAGCCGAATGAAATCATGGCTACCCAACCCAAGGCACCGGAGTGAACATGACCGATGGTCCAGTCGGTGTAATGCGACAATGCGTTCACTTCTTTCAGTGACAT
Organism: Thiobacillaceae bacterium; assembly: GCA_024643305.1. Lineage (GTDB taxonomy): Bacteria > Pseudomonadota > Gammaproteobacteria > Burkholderiales > Thiobacillaceae > UBA6918. The sequence continues at coordinate 2,461 of JAHENE010000174.1, forward strand.
CATCGGGCCCTCGAAAGTGGACATGCCGTAGAAGGACAGCGCTACGATCAGGAATCGCATGACCGGGTCCGTGCGCAGTTTGTGCCAGGCCCCCGACAGGGTCATGATGCCGTTGATCATACCGCCCCAGGAAGGCATCAGCAGCAAAATGGAGAAGGTTGCAGCCAGCGTGGAAGTCCAGTCAGGCAAGGCTGTCCAGTGCAGATGGTGCGCACCCACCCACATGTACATGAACCCCAGTGCCCAGAAGTGAACGATGGACAAGCGATAGGAATAGATCGGGCGGCCGGCCTGCTTGGGCACAAAGTAATACATCATGCCCAGGAATCCCGCGGTCAGGAAGAAACCCACCGCATTGTGACCGTACCACCACTGGGTCATGGCATCCTGCGTACCCGCGAACAGGCTGTAGGATTTCATGGAAAAGAGATTCACCGGGACAGCCAGGTTGTTGAAAGTATGCAGCAGCGCTGTTGCCAGGATGAAAGCAAGGTAAAACCAGTTGGCTACGTAAATATGCGGCTGCTTGCGGCGCATGATGGTGCCGACAAACAGGATCAGATACGTTACCCAGACCACCTCGATGAGGATGTCGATGGGCCATTCCATCTCGGCATATTCACGGCCCTGGGAATAACCCATCATGTAGGAAACGGCAGCCAGAACAATCACCGTCTGCCAGCCCCAGAAGGTAAAGCTTGCCATGCCGTCGGAAATTAGCCGGGTCTGGCAGGTCCGTTGAACAACGTAGTAGGAAGTAGCGAAAAGTGCCGAGCCGCCAAAGCCAAAAATCACGGCACCAGTATGTACCGGACGCAAACGGCCAAAGGTGATGTAAGGAATATCGAGGTTCAGGAGCGGCCAAGCCAACTCCGAAGCAATGTAAACCCCGACGAACATGCCAACCAATGCCCAGACCAGGGCCATGATGGCGAATTTCTTTACAATATCAAAGTTGTACTGCTCAGCAGACGAAAACGTTGTTATCGCCATGGCACCCCCGCTTTACAAGGAACTATTATTAGAAAAACACTATATGCTAAATAACTTAGGCGCGGCATTGTAACGGATATCCCGCCAAGCCATCAAGCCAAACTTGGCATCCTGCTTATTTTTGTGAAAGCAGCGTGCGCAGATCCTGCGCAATAGCTGAAGGCCCCGTACCATAGGCCATCAGCAACCGTAATCTTCCTTTAGAATCAAAGATGTACGTTCCTGCACTATGGTCGACGAGATAGTCGCCCGGCCCTTTGACAGTGTTCTTTTGATAGACCACTTTGAATTCCTTTGCCAGTTCCGCAAGCGAAGCCGGGTCGGTGCTCATCCCCAGAAAGGTGGAATTGAACGAGGGTACGTATTTCGCCAGCAGTTCAGGAGTATCACGTTCAGGGTCTACCGTCACGAACAATACCTGGACCCTTTTTCCGTCTTCGCCCAGCGCTTGAATCGCCATGGCAAAGTCACTCAGTGTTGTTGGGCATACGTCCGGACAATGGGTATAGCCGAAGAACAGGGCAACGACCTTGCCACGAAAATCAGCAAGGGTACGTATTTTGCCGGTATGGTCGGCAAGCCTGAAATCGTGCCCCCAGGGAACGCCGGTAATGTCGGTGGCAAGAAATTTGGGTTCGGGTGGTGCCTCGTTCTTGCCGCAAGCCACCATTAACGACAACAATGCAACAATTATCAGGACTCTCATTAGCCCGTTATTTTTACATATGCCGCGCTAGGCAAGTCGGCCAGACGATATTTGCCGGATTGCACGGCCTTCGCCAACTTGTCCAGACTCGTTTCCTTGAGCAGGCTGATGATTTTTTCCTTTACCGGAGCCCAGCGAAAGTGAACCGGGCACGCGGTTTCATCGGAACATTTTTTCAAGCCAAGCAGGCAACTTTGGGTAAATGCAGGTCCCTCTGTCAGCAGCAGAATATCCATCAGGGTCATCTTCGGGCCGTCTTCCTTGAGGCAGAACCCCCCAAGTCGCCCACGAAAGGAATACAACAGGTTGCCTTTTGCCAAGCTTTGCAGGATTTTTGCCAGATAAGGCGCGGGCACATTGAGCTTTGCGGCGATATCCTTGTTGAGGATGGGCGTGCCGGAAGGCTGTGTAGCCATGTAGATCAGTGCCTGAACGG
>JAHENE010000175.1 GCA_024643305.1 Thiobacillaceae bacterium
CTTCAGCCACGCCGATCAGCGGCGACGCCCTGGGTGGAAAATCAATTGGCATCGTTGCGTGGGCAGAAAGCAAAAGTCCGATTGTTGATCCTGGAAAATGTGCGGGAAAGCTTTTGGGTGCGGGAATCTGCGACGGAGTTTGAAATCGCCGAAGGCAATCAATTGGCGGAACGGATAAAAACATGGAGAAAACTGCTCAAATGATTCAGCGTGGTAGATATGTACTTTATGTGCTGACTTTGATGTTGGTGGCTTTTTCGGTTGATGCGGCTGAGTTCCGCAAACTGGATGCTGTCAAGCCGCCGCCACTGGTGTTGAAGGACATAAACGGAACCCCGCATGACTTGAAAGCACTTAAGGGAAATGTGGTTCTGGTGAATTTCTGGGCAACCTGGTGTCCGCCGTGCCGGGAGGAGATGCCTTCCATGCAGCGTCTCAAGGAAAAAATGGTAGGCAGACCATTTGTCATGCTGGGTGTCGATTCGGCAGAACCGCCTGAAGGATTGGACGGGTTTCTGGATTTGGTGAAAGTGGATTTCACTGTTCTGTTTGATTCTGACGGCGTAGCCACCAAGCGCTGGAAGGTATATGGACTTCCAACCAGTTTCCTGATCGACAAGCAAGGAAATATCCGCTATACCCTCACGGGTACCAAGGAGTGGGATCAGGGGGAAGCGATTTCCCTCATTGAGACCATGCTTCAATAATTCAATAAACAGTTAAACCCTTTTGGCGGTAACGATTAATTTTCCTTGTCGGCAATCAAATACGCTGATTGCTTAAACCATCCCGTTAAAGCAAAATAACGTTATATTCGAAAACGTTAATATATTAACCAGTCTTTAATGAGTTACTAAGCGCATCCCCGGCTTGGCTTGCCGGGAAATCCAGGCCGTTTTCTGGCGGTCATTCAGGCGGGAATTACTACTTGAGGGATTTCTCCCCCGGCAGATTTCGGGGGATGCGCTAAATTTGTCTTTAAAACCATGAATGCACGCATCCCGGTCGAAGACCATTCCAAACAGGAAATCAAATATTCCACATGCTACATGTGCGCCTGCCGTTGCGGCATCAAGGTGACGCTGCAGGATAACAAGGTTCGTTACATACAGGGTAATTCTAACCACCCGACGAATCAGGGCGTGCTGTGTGCAAAAGGTTCAGCCGGCATCATGAAGCAGTACTCCAAAGCCCGCCTTTCCCAGCCGCTGATCCGCAAGCCAGGTACCGAACGCGGCGCAGGTGAATTCGAAGCCATCGAGTGGGATCAGGCACTGGACATTCTCACCGAGCGTTTGCAGGAAATCCGAGCCACCGACCCGTCCAAGCTGGCCTTCTTCACCGGCCGCGACCAGATGCAGGCACTGACCGGCCTGTGGGCGCAACAGTTCGGTACCCCCAACTGGGCTGCGCATGGCGGCTTCTGCTCAGTCAATATGGCGGCAGCCGGTCTCTATTCCATCGGCTTCTCGTTCTGGGAATTCGGCGCGCCGGACTGGGATTACGCCAAGTACTTCCTGATGTGGGACGTGGCCGAGGATCATTCTTCGAACCCCATCAAGATCGGCCTGGAAAAACTCAAGCGCGGAGGTGGCAAGTTTGTTTCCGTCAACCCGGTACGCACCGGTTATTCCGCCATTGCAGACGAGTGGGTGCCGATCAAGCCGGGCATGGATGGCCTGTTTGCCATGTCCATCGTGCATGTGCTGCTGTCGCGTGAGCTTTTTGATTACGAGTTCCTGGTCAATTACACCAATGCAACCTGGCTGGTGATACAGAACCCTGGGCATTCAGACGATGGCCTGTTTCTGCGCGATGAAAACGAGCATCCGCAGGTATGGGATTTGGAAAAGGAAACGTTCGTCAACGGCACGGTGGCGGACATTACCCCTGCACTTTTTGGTGACTTTGTGGCCCAGGATGGCCGCCGCCTGAAAACTGTATTCAGCCTGATGGCCGAACGTTATCTAGGCGAACGCTATGCGCCAGCAAATGTAGCTACGGAATGCGGTGTGCCAGCAGAAAACATCGAACGAATCGCGTTGGAGATGGCGCATGTTGCTTTCAAGGAAGCGATAGAGTTTCCCATTGAGTGGACCGACGTGTGGGGCCGCAAACATGACAAAGTCATCGGTCGACCGGTGGCCATGTACGCCATGCGTGGAATCTCCGCGCATTCCAACGGCTTCCATGCTTGCCGCGCCATTCACTTCATTCAGATGTTGTTGGGAGCATTGGATGGGCCTGGCAATTTCCGTGCGCGCGCGCCGTATCCAAAGCCGATTCCACCGCACCAGTTGCCGGAAAATAATCCCGACGTCATCAATGCCCCAAACACACCGCTTTCGCGACCGCCGCTGGGTTTCCCAACGCGCCCTGAAGACCTGGTGATTGACGAGCGCGGCAATCCCCTGCGCATCGACAAGGCCTTCTCCTGGGAAGCTCCAATGTCCTCGCACGGCATGATGCACATGGTGATCACCAATGCCGTCAACCATGACCCCTATGCGCTCGATACCCTGATCCTGTTCATGGCCAACATGGCGTGGAATTCGTCCATGAATACAGCAAACATTCAGGACATGCTGCGCGAAAAGGATCCGGAAGAGCCGGGCCAGTACAAGATTCCATTCCTGGTGGTGGTGGATGCTTTCCATTCCGAGATGGTCAATTTCGCCGACCTAGTGTTGCCGGACACAACTTATCTCGAGCGCCACGACTGCATCTCCCTGCTTGACCGCCCGATTTCCGAACCGGATGCGGCGGCTGACGCCATCCGTTACCCGTTGGTGACACCGGAGCGCAATGTACGACCCTGGCAGGAAGTCATGGTGGAAATGGCTTCACGGCTGAAATTCCCCGCATTCACCAACGCTGATGGCACACGCAAGTTCAGGGATTACCCGGACTTCATCGTCAATTACGAGCGTTCTCCCGGCGTGGGTTTTCTGTCCGGCTGGCGCGGCAAGGATGGCGACAAGTTTCTGAAGGGCGAGCCCAACCCGAACCAGTGGCAGAAATACATCGAGAACCAGAGCTTCTTCGCCCACCACTGGCCGGACAACCAGAAGTACATGCGCTATGTGAACCGCGACTATCTGGAAGTGGCGGCGGATGCAGGCTTCGTCGGCAAGGTCGAGCCCATCATCATGCAGTTCTATTCCGAGCCGCTGCAGAAATTCCGTCTGGCGGGGCAGGGCCTTTATGACGGTCCTCAACCCCAAGATCCTGCGGACAAGGAACGTCTCGCCAAATATTTCGACCCGCTGCCCATGTGGTACGAGCCGCTGGAGCAGCAGCGCGTCGATGCCGAGCAATATCCTTTTTATGCGCTGACCCAGCGTCCCATGTTCATGTACCACTCATGGGATTCGCAGAATGCATGGTTGCGCCAGATCATGGCCCAGAATTTTCTCTATATGAACGCTAGAAAAGCCGCCGACATGGGGCTCAAGGATTACGACTGGGTGTGGGTGGAATCCCACAACGGCAAGATCCGCTGCCAATTGAAGACCATGGAAGGTACCCAGGAAAACACGGTGTGGACCTGGAATGCCATCGGCAAACAGAAGGGTACCTGGGGCTTGAAGGAAGATGCTTCGGAAGCGACCAAGGGTTTTCTGCTCAATCATCTCATTTCCGAATTGCTGCCGGAAAAGCAGGGCGAGCGCCGCATCACCAACTCCGACCCGGTTTCTGGGCAGGCCGCGTGGTTCGACCTGCGTGTCAAGGTTTACAAGGCGGAAGCCGGCGAGACTGGCAGTTGGCCGCAATTCAACACTGTGAAAAAGCTGCCTTCCGACCATTACACTCGTCCGGACGTGTTGCGCTATGACGCACGCCACGAGCACGAAGAAAATTAAGCGAGCAACAACATGAGACTAGGACTGGTTATTGACCTGGACGTATGTGTGGGCTGCCATGCATGCGCCGTATCATGCAAGCAGTGGAACGCTTCCGGCACCACGGGTCCGCTTACCGACTATGAGCCCTATGGCGCAGAGCCTTCCGGTGTGTGGTTCAACCGCATCCGTCACTACGAGGTCGGCACCTACCCCAACAACAAGACCATCAACTTCCCCATGTCCTGCATGCACTGCGAGGATGCCGACTGCGTCACCGTATGCCCGACAGGCGCTTCCTACAAGCGCGCGGAAGACGGCATCGTGCTGATCGACCAGGACAAATGCATGGGTTGCAATTACTGCTCCTGGGCCTGCCCTTACGGCGCGCGCGAACTCGACCGCGAGTCCGGCACTATGAAGAAATGCACGTTATGTGTTGATCGCATCTATGACCAGAAACTTCCTGAAGCCGAGCGCCAGCCGTCCTGTGTGCTGACCTGCCCGGCACACGCGCGCATGTTCGGCGATTTTGATGACCCCAATTCCGAGGTCAGCAAGGTAGTGCGCGAACGCGAGGGCTACGCGCTGATGCCAGAGCTGGGTTACAACCCTACCAACCATTACCTGCCACCGCGCAAGCACAAGCCCATTCCCACCGACATTGGTGCGGACAAGGCGGGGCTTGCCGGCAAGCTGAAACAATTCGTCAACCGCATGGTTAAGCGATAAGGAACAAGCATGCAT
>JAHENE010000176.1 GCA_024643305.1 Thiobacillaceae bacterium
CACTACCTCCACCTATATCCAGGAGCCGCCGTTCTTCGTCAACGGTAAAACAACAAGTGCATCAATCAAGGGCGCGCATGCACTCGCCATTTTCGGCGACTCTGTTACCACCGACCATATCAGCCCCGCCGGCGGCATCAAGCCAACCGCGCCCGCTGGTTTGTATCTCACCGAGCACGGCGTGCAGAAGGCCGACTTCAACAGCTACGGCGCGCGCCGCGGCAACCACGAAGTGATGATGCGCGGCACCTTCGCCAACGTGCGCATCAAGAATTTGATGATCCCCGGTTCTGAAGGAGGCATCACGCTCAAGGGCGGCGAGCAGAAACCCATCTACGACGCCGCCATGCAATATCAAAGCGAAGGCATGCCGCTGATGATTTTCGCCGGCGAAGAATACGGCACTGGTTCCAGCCGCGACTGGGCCGCCAAGGGCACCACCCTGCTGGGCGTGAAGGCCGTGGTGGCGAAAAGCTTTGAGCGCATCCATCGCGCCAACCTCGCCGGTATGGGCGTCCTGCCTTGCCAGTTCAAGGACGGCGTGGACGCCGCTTCCCTCAAGCTAGACGGCAGCGAAACTTACGATCTCGAAGGCATCGAAAAAGGCATCACCCCGCAGCAGGACGTGACGCTGGTGATCCACCGCACAAATGGCAGCAGCGAACGTGTTGCCGTCAAGCTGCGCATCGACACGCCAATCGAGATTGAGTACTACAACAAGGGCGGCATCCTGCCCTTTGTGCTGGAGCAGTTGCTAGGCTGAACCAAATCACCGTGGCGGACTAAGATGAGAGAACCCCCTTCTCTCAAAGGAGTCTGCCATGGACAAGGCCCAGGAAAAACTCATCCTCGACATCATGCGTCGGCACAAGGCCATGACGCTCGCCACCGTTCGCCCGGACGGCTTTCCCCAGGCGACGACCGTGGTCTATGCCAACGAGGGTTTCGATCTTTATTTCTGCTGTGATGCGGCCAGCCAGAAGGCGAAGAACCTGCGCAAGTGCGACAAGGTGTCCGCCGCCATCGACCGTTACACGAACGACTGGAACAAGCTCAGGGCGCTGTCGCTGGGCGGGCACGCGCAGTTGCTGAAAGGCAAGCGCGATCGCGAACATGCCTGTGCGGTACTGGTAAAGAAATTGCCCGAGATGGCCGACTACTCGCCGAGCGATCCGGCCATGGCCTTCGTGCGGATACGCCCCTCGGTGATTTCCGTACTCGATTACACCCAGGGCTTCGGCCACACCGATCTGGTCAGAATCAAGGCCGACTAACCAGCAAGCCCAGTCACCGGATACCACTTTCCTGCACGGGTTATCTGTGACTAAGCCCTACTCGCTCATGCCTTGCGACACTCGTTGCAATACATATGGCCAAGGCGAAGGTGGTAACTTACCTCCTCGCCCGGCTCCAGCACGCGTTCACAGCTGTCGCACATCGCGCCTACTTCCAGCACGGTCTGGCCAAACCCATCTACGGGCAGTTCCACACCATCCACCACTCGCCCGAACGCTTTGTGTTTGACGATGTCGCCGCGGTAGCTCTCCTCAATCGCGCGCCAGCGTGCGATCAGATGTTCGGCAAGACCTTGCCTGCGCATGCATTCAACCATCAGATTCTCGCGGTAGTCGAACACTTCGTCCGGGATCACCATCCAGTGATGTGCGTTGCGCGGGCGATCGCCGAAATAACTCTTCTCGCCGGTAAATATCTGCCGCATGAAGGAATAAACCTTCTCGATCAAGCGCTGTTTGGTTACGCCCTGGAAATAAGGCGAAAGGATGGGGTCATCGAACACCCGCGTATAAAAGTCGGTGAGGATGGCATTCATTACCTCGCCTTCCTTCAGTGCCATCCACATATCTGGATCGGGCGGAAATTCACGGCGGTCTGACTCAGGCGCCAATGACATCTGCTCTGGGGGGGTGCGTGGTTTGGAACGTAGTTCCTTCAGTACAAACGAGTCCTCAAAGATGTCATGAGACTCAGCGCCGGCTGCTATGGCCTTGGCGGATGCGGCCTCCACCATATCGGGGTTGCCGGCCAGATGTACGCGCCATCCTTGCAGCTTATCGTGCATAGCGAAGGCAATGTCATCCGCTCTTCCTCGGGCAAATCCGTCATGGACTGCCTCTTGCGAAAGACAGGGAATGTAATGGAAATTCGGATTCCTCTCCGCCAGTTTGTACAATTCATCAACCAGATACAAACCACTTCGGAATGAGCTGCCGTGGCAAAGATGGATTTGTCCGGCATATTTGACTGACAAGGCTGATCTAGCAATTCCCAGCATGGGTGCGAGGCCGGTTCCAGTTCCGACCAGCAGAATATCTTGATCCGGCTGGCGTGGCTCAAAGAAGTTGTTTCCATTGGGCCCCTGGATAAGGATTTCGCTTCCCTCTCCAAGTTCGTCGATCAGCCAGTTGCTCATGGCTCCTGCCTTCATGCGCTTAACATGAAGCTCAAGGTAGGCGTCCTCGCCGGGCACGCTGGCGAGCGAATAACTGCGTGTGATACCGTCTGGGCGGCGAAGGTTGATGAACTGGCCGGAGAAGTAATCAACCCGAAGCGAAGGGTCGAGCTGGATACGGTAAATGTCACCGGCCAGTTGTTCCTTGTCTACAACCACAGCGGGGAAATAGAGGTCATCATCCACCGGAGTGGACAACTCCATGTCCTGCAAGGGATTACAGACACAAGGCAGAAAATAGTCCTTGGCAACCAAATCTGCCTTCAAACCTTTCTGAGAACCTTCCGGGGGCCTGCCCGATAACGAGCGCTGCAGGCAAACCTGACACACCCCTTTGCGGCATGAGAATGGGATATTGACGCCCTGCCTGAGGAAGGCATCAAGCACGGACTCGCCTTTGCGGCAATTATAGGTTTTACCCTGAAATTTAATTTCCATCATGGCTTGCATGTCCTCCCAATATCCTTATCCATGGTTATTTACATTTGTTCTTGATCACACACCTTTATAAGGTGTATTCGATATTTATCTTTTAATTTTATCCTGTCAAGACAATTCAGTTATGCCCATAAGGTGCCTGAACAAATAAACACATCAGGTTTGATATCTGATTGAATATACTTGTCAGGTTTGCTTCTCGATATTGATAAACCCGATGTGGCTAACGAATAGACAAAAGGTATCGCTATGCAGTTAACCAAGTTCACCGACTATTCCTTGCGTGTGGCAATTTACTTGGCGCGCCACATGGAAAGGCTGGTGACGATTGCCGAGATTGCAGACGCATATGGCATACCTGCCGCCCACCTGACCAAAGTAGTGCACAAACTTGGACAGCGTGGATACATCGTGACCGTTCGTGGAAAAGGCGGGGGAATGCGGCTGGCGCGCAATCCAGACATGATCAACATTGGCAATCTGGTACGGGACAGCGAGGACAATATGGACATTGCAGAATGCTTTGACTCTGCGAACCGGTCCTGCCCCATGCTGCCTGCCTGCACCTTGAAATCCGTGCTGATCGAAGCTCGCAAAAACTTTTTGGGGACCCTGGATTCATACAACTTGTCCGACATCGCCGGAAACAAGATGGCATTGCCAATCCAAGCAGCACGCTTGAAGAAAACCATCACGCTGTCTGATGGCACTCCTCTCAAGAAAAAACGGAAAACTGCATAGCAAGGCGCTGAAATCCTTGGCCGATCAACGCATCAACAGGTTGGCCATAAACCAAATGCCCAACCCGTTCCGGCCATCTCTTGCAGGCGAGTGATTTCAGCAGCGCCAGCAAGTAAAATAGCCGTTTTGCTGATTCCAAACCCATAATGCCGCGCAAGCTTCTCGTCACTTCCGCCCTGCCCTACGCCAACGGCGACATCCACCTCGGCCATCTGGTCGAATACATCCAGACCGACATCTGGGTGCGCTTCCAGAAAATGCAGGGGCACGAGGCGCACTACGTCTGCGCCGACGACACCCATGGCACCGCCATCATGCTGCGCGCGGACAAGGAAGGCATCACACCCGAGCAACTGATCGACCGGGTATGGCACGCACACAAGCGCGACTTCGACGGTTTCCACATCGACTTCGACAACTACTACTCCACGCACTCTGAAGAAAACCGCGAGCTCGCAGGCGGCATCTACAAGAAACTGCGCGAGTCTGGCCTTATCGAAGTGCGCGCCATCGAGCAGTATTTCGACCCGGTGAAGGAAATGTTCCTGCCGGACCGTTTTATCAAGGGCGCCTGCCCCAAGTGCGGCGCACAAGACCAGTACGGCGACAACTGCGAGGCCTGCGGAACAACCTATTCGCCCACCGACCTGAAGGATCCGTATTCGGTGGTGTCAGGCGCCAAGCCCATTCGCAAGACCTCGGACCACTACTTCTTCAAGCTGGGCAAACAGGAAAACTTCCTCAAGCAGTGGACGCAATCCGGAACCCTGCAGCCCGAAGCCGCCAACAAGATGGCGGAGTGGTTCGCCGCCGGATTGGCCGACTGGGACATCTCGCGCGATGCGCCCTACTTCGGTTTCGAGATTCCCGATGCGCCCGGAAAGTATTTCTATGTTTGGCTGGATGCGCCCGTGGGC
>JAHENE010000010.1 GCA_024643305.1 Thiobacillaceae bacterium
GCGACGAACTCGATGTCGTGATCGTTGGCGCGGGTCCTGCCGGCTTGTCGGCCACTCTCGCTGCGATGGAGAAGAAGCTTCGATTTGTAACGCTGGAACAGGAAGATTCGCTGGGCGGCACTGTCTACCACTACCCGAGAAACAAGATCGTCATGACTCAGCCGGTCACCCTGCCGCTTGCAGGCAAGATAAAAGTGGGCGAAATATCGAAGGAGTCCCTGCTTGATCTCTGGCAAGACATCATCAAACGCTTCCGCATACCTATCAACTTCAGCGAACGCATGGAGAAGGTCGTACCCACCGAGGGCGGATTCATCGTCAAAACCCAGCGCTCTGAATTTCGCACGCGCTCGCTGTTGCTGTCCATCGGACGACGTGGCACCCCGCGCAAACTAGGCGTGCCCGGCGAGGAACACCCTAAAGTCATTTACCGCCTGATCGACCCCGAGCAATATCGAGGCCGCAAGGTACTGGTGGTAGGCGGCGGAGACAGTGCCATCGAGGCAGCGGTTTCCATTGCCGACCAACCGGATACTCAGGTCACGATTTCATATCGCGGAGAGGCATTTGGAAGGATAAAGGCAAAGAACCGGGAGCGGTTGAGCGAAGCCGAGCAGTCCGGAAAACTGTCCGTGCTGCTCAATTCGCAGGTGATCCGCATCGACGAAAATATGGCGTCCATCAATCAAGGTGACGAGAACCTCCTGCTCGATAATGACTTCGTGATTGTGTGCGCTGGCGGCATACTGCCTACGCCCATGCTCAAGGAAATGGGCATACAGGTCGAAACGAAGTACGGTACAGAATGAAGCCGGTGGGAAATGAGTTGGACCCAGGCAAGGGAGCGGCACGCAAGTATCGAAACACACGATAAAAAGGCCCGCAAGGCGGGCCTTTTTATCGTTTGCAAATATGTCAGCTGGCGAGGCTGTCCTTGACGCGCTGCAGTCTTGCGCGCGCCTCGGTGGCAACACCATGAACAGCGGTGTTGCTGACCAGCTTTACCATAATGCCGGGGTCGAGGAAGGAAACGGTCACACTACCATCTGCCTCTTCGCGCACAACAACGTTGCACGGCAGAAGCATGCCGACATCTGGCTCGGCGCTAAGTGCCTGATGTGCCAAGGGCGGGTTGCATGCGCCAAGGATGCGGTAGGGGCGGCCATCTACATTCAGTTTGGCTTTCATGGTGGCCTGCACGTCAATGTCGGTAAGGACGCCGAATCCTTCGTTCTTCAGTGCGGCGACGACCTTGTCGACCGCTTCGTTGAAAGGTCCGCTGATCTTGGTGTCAAATCCATATTCGCTCATGCTATTGCTCCTGTTTTGAGTTTGAAGTTTGCTGGGTTTCTTCAGGGCACCTGTAGTTTCAGGGCTCTGTAATTGTCGTTATACAAATTAAGTTCATCGCCGGAGGTAAATTTCCAGCCATCATCATGGCCAAAAGCAATGTCGTCGCCCGGCTTGATCTCGATCTGGAAACGCTTGGCAGTAGAAAGGGTTGGGTTGCGCACCGTCATCACCACCGTCAGATAGTGGCTGGAAGTATTCTGGATGATGGCCACCAGACCGATACCCAGATAGGATTTCCGGAAGCTGACCTTGGCTGGCAAGCCAGGTTTCCCCAAATCGACTTGTGCCGGATCAGGCGCGTTGAGGGCCTGGCTCAGACGCTTAATCTCGCGCTCAACTTCGGCGGCTCGTGCCCGGCTTTCCGATAGGTAGGCTTCCACCCGCCGCTTGTCTTCCTTTTCCTTGCCGAGTTGAATCTTGACCTCTTGCAGGTTGTAGCTCAGGGTGAAGGCAAACAATATCGCGCCGCCGGCAAGTGCCAGCAGAAGAATGTTGGCAATGACTGAAATCCACAGCCATTTGCGCGATACAGTTTTGTCCTTAATTTCTACTGTCATAAGCGTGCCCCCCATGACCTTGGGCCAGAATCAATACCATCACGAAGCCGACAACGCCTGGGTTGGCTCCAGCCTTGAATCAACCAGTATTGCGCATGCCCGAGGCGATGGCATTGATTGAGCGCATCATGGACATGAACCATTTTTCCTGTTCCTTCTCATCCACTTCCGAGCGAGTGCGCCGGATCAGGCGCACCTGAATGTGGTTGAGCGGATCAAGATAGGGTTTGCGGCGTGACAACGACAAGGCCAGCGCTGGATTCTCCTCCAGCGTGCTTTTCAGCCCAGCCACCTCCAGCACGCCTGCAAGCGTAGTGGAAAACTCGTCGGCAATAATTCGGTAAACGGATTTGGCCACATCGGTCTCAGCGAGTTCGGCATATTCCGCGGCGATTTCCATGTCCGCCTTGGCCAGCGCCATCTGTACGTTGGAAATCAGCGCGCGGAAAAAGGGCCACTCGCGGTACATCTCCTGCAGGAGTTGCAGGTTTTGCGGGTTGTCCTTGCACAGTGCATCAATGGCCGCGCCAATGCCATACCAGGCTGGCAGAGTGTGGCGTGACTGCGCCCAGCCGAACACCCAGGGAATGGCGCGCACTGAGCTCATGGAGCGATCGGATTTCTTGCGGTGCGATGGCCGCGAACCGATATTCATCATGCCGATTTCACGCACCGGGGTGGCTTCGTAGAAATAATCCAGGAATCCCGGTGTGGACTCGGTGAGCCTGCGATAAGTCGTTTCACCTGCTTCGGCCAGCTTCGCCATCATTTCCGGATAACGGATGTCAGTCTGCCGTGGCGCGCCCAGCAGGCCGCAACTGGCCTTGATAAGACCGGTTGCACCCATGCCAATTTCATAGGCGGCAGTTTCAGGATTGCTGTAGCGGTAGTACAGCATCTCGCCCTGCTCAGTAAACTTTATCTTGCCATGCACCGTTCCAGGCGGCTGCGAAAGAATCGCCTCGTGCGTCGGACCGCCTCCGCGCCCTACTGTGCCGCCGCGTCCATGGAACAAACGGCATTCGATGCCGTGGCTGTGCGCGATGCCGATAATGGAAAGCTGGGCGCGATACAGGTTCCACTGCGAAGCAAGGATGCCACCATCCTTGCAGGAGTCCGAGTAGCCCAGCATCACCTCCTGCGTATCACCCGAGACCTTGAGCAGGCCGCGATATACGGGGTTGCTGAACAGGGTTTCCAGCACGCCCTCGCTGTGCTTCAGGTCTTCCACCGTCTCGAACAAGGGTGCCACCACCAACTGGCAATTCCAGTCCTTGCCGTTGTGCGAGACCAGGCCCACCAGGCGGCCGAGGAACATGACTTCCATCACATGCGTGGCAGTGTGGGTCATGGAAATGACGTAGGCACCGAAAGTTTCCGGCCCGACTTCCTTGCGCAGACGCGCCACACGGCGGAACACATCGAGTGTCTTCCGGGCATCGTCGGACAGGACAAGGTCACTCACATAAAGCTCCCCTTGCCGCGAAACCCACTTGCACAGTTCCTGCATGCGGGCTTCCTCGTCCGCCTTCAGGTAATCGAAATCAGGATCGAGCTGGCGCAGGATTTCCGCCACCGTCATGGTATGAACTGTCGACTCCTGGCGGATATCGAGTTGCAACAGATGGAAACCGAAACTCTCCACCAATCGAATCATGTCCTGCAGTGGGCCTTCGGCAATGGAGCGGTCGCCGTGGCTGATGAGCGAATCGCGAATAAGGTAGAGGTCTTCCAGGTAACTGCGGGCATCAGCATAGGCCAGTGGCGGCAGGTCTTTTTTCTCGCCCTTGATGCGGCTGCGCACATGAGCGAGGTTTGCTTCAAGACGTGCCATCATCAGCGCGACGCGACGGCGGTAAGGCTCGCGGATATATTGCTGCGCGGCGGTGCCGTTGAACACCTTGCTGCCAAAACGGGTTTCATCCAGTGCCAGCTTGGCGGCAAACAGCGAAGGCAGCTTGCACCAGCGCAAGCTGTGCGTAAGGGTGAAGCGCAAATTCTCCAGCCGCTTGAGATATTCGAGCAGGGCCAGTTCACTCTGGGTATGCACGGTCCATTCCGTCACTTCAGGCGTGACGAAAGGATTGCCATCACGGTCGCCGCCGATCCATGAGCCGAACCGGATGAAGCTGGGCACCTTGACTGCCGGCACACCATTGCCATTCACACCATAATGTTTACGCACCGCCTTCTCGAAAAAACGATAGGCGCGCGGAACGGCTTCGAACAGGCTTTTGCGCATGTAGTAAAGGCCGGTGCGCACTTCGTCCTGCACTTCCGGCTTGTGCTCGCGCAATTCATCAGTGCGCCACATGATGCGAATCTCGACATCAAGCTCGGCCGCCAGTTCTTCGCGCTCGCTTTCGCCCAGCATCGGATCGTAGAGACGGTCGCACAAAAGGAAAACGCGGCGCAGCCCCTCCATGGTTGTTCTGCGCCGCGCTTCAGTCGGATGCGCGGTGAACACCGGGGTGAACTGCATACGGTCCACAAGACCTTGCAGGGTTTCAACACTGATACCTTGCTGTTTCAGGTCTGCCAGCGTGCGGTGAAATGAACCTACCCAAAGATCTTCGCCCATGGCCAACTGACGCCGACGGTTGCGGTGAGCATAGGACTCCTCGGCGATGTTGGCCAGGCTGAAGTAGGTGGAGAAACCCCGGATCACCTGCTCCAGCTGCTCCGCCGGCAGGCTCTCGATCAGCTCCATGAGCCGGGCGCGCTTGGCGTCGTCATTCTGCTGATGCAGGTCGACAAAACCCTGGCGCAGGGCTTCCACGGCTTCATACACGCCCTCGCCTGCAGCTTCCTGCAGCACCTGGCCAACAAGGGTGCCAAGCAGCTTTACCTGCGCGCGCAAGTGGTCATCAGTAAGCAGTGACAAAGGGGCATTCATCTCGGAATCAATCGGGAAGGGACAGCGAAAGCCGGCTATTTTCTCATTTTTCGGGCACTTATTGAACCCGCACGGTGATGGCCGCGTTTGGCTGGCAATGATGGCCCAATATCACCCCACCCACTTGCGGGCATTGCGGAACATCCGCATCCAAGGTCCGTCTTCACCCGCGTAATCTGCAGGCTTCCACGACAATTGCGCCGCACGGAACACACGCTCCGGATGCGGCATCATGATGGTAAAACGCCCATCCGGTGTGGTATAGCCGGTGGCGCCGCCTTTCGATCCATTAGGATTGAGCGGGTAAGATTCAGTGGGCTTGCCGCGATGATCGACATAGCGCAGGGCAAGTTTTGCCGTATCGGCATGCTCAGCTTCGCGGAACACCGTGCGGCCTTCGCCATGTGCTACCACGATAGGCATGCGCGAGCCGGCCATGTCCGTAAAAAAGAGTGATGGCGAATCCTGCACCTGCACCATTACATAGCGGGCCTCGAACTGTTCCGACAGGTTGCGCCGGAACTGGGGCCAGTCTTCGGCACCCGGTATCAGATCATGCAGGTGGCTCATCATCTGACAGCCATTACACACACCCAGGGCAAAACTATCGGTCCGGTGGAAAAATGATTCAAATTCGTCGCGCGCGCGCGGGTTGAATAGGATGGACTTGGCCCAACCGCCGCCCGCACCCAGCACATCACCGTAGGAAAAACCGCCGCAGGCAACCAGACCCTTGAAGTCCTTGAGGCTGACACGGCCGGCAATAATGTCGCTCATGTGCACGTCGACCGACTCAAAGCCGGCCTGGTGGAAAGCCGCCGCCATTTCAACCTGGCCGTTGACACCCTGCTCGCGCAGCACCGCCATGCGCGGTCGCACATTCTTGGCAAGATAGGGGGCGGCGATATTCTCGTTTGCGCTGTAGGCCAGTGCGATTTCCATGCCGGGGTCGGCGGCATCCCGGCCGCGCGCGAATTCCTGGTCGGCACAGTCCGGGTTGTCGCGCAGCCGAGCAATCTGGTGCGAGGTTTCCCACCACGCCGAAAGCAGATCGGCACGCGCCTCATCCAGCACCGCCTGTTCGCCGCTGCGGAAACAGACGCGGTCATTTTCTGCCAGGGTACCGATGTCGATCACGGACAAGCCAGCCAGGGCAAACTGGGCAATTGCCCGGCCTGTGTGTTCCGTGCTGACTTGCAGCACCGCGCCTGCTTCCTCATTGAATAGTTGCGACAGCACATCGCCTTCCGGCAGTTCCACATCGACGCCCGTTTTGCCCGCAAACGCCATTTCCGCGACGGTGGCAAACAGGCCGCCATCAGAACGGTCGTGATAAGCCAGTACCTGCCCGTCCTTGAGCAGGTTCTGCATTACCTTGAAGAAAGCCTTCAACTCCACGGCCCCAGGCGCATCGGGCGCCTCGTTGCCGACCTGTGCATACACCTGCGCCAGACTGGAAGCCCCCAGCCGGTTCTTGCCAAAGCCGAGATCAACCAGGATCAAACGGGTATCGCCACGATCAGTGCGCAGTTGCGGCGTCAGATGCAGACGTGCATCGGGTGTCGATGCGAATGCGGAAACAACGAGTGACAACGGCGCGGTCACGGATTTTTTCTGCTCGCCCTCCTGCCACACACTCTTCATGGACATGGAATCCTTGCCTACCGGAATGCTCAATCCAAGTTCCTGGCAATAGCGCGACACCGCGTGAACGGTATCGAACAGACGCGCGTCTTCCCCGGGATGGCCAGCAGGGGCCATCCAGTTGGCGGAGAGCTTGATGTCCTCTAGTTTTTCCACACGCGCTGCGAACAAATTCATCAGCGCTTCAGTCACCGCCATGCGTCCGGAGGCTGGCGCATTGATTAACGCCAGCGGACCCTTCTCGCCCATGGCCATGACTTCGCCGCGATTCGTTGTATAGCCCATGAGCGTAACGGCACAGTCTGCAACAGGCATCTGCCAAGGTCCCACGCACTGGTCGCGCGCTGTCATGCCGCCGACACTGCGATCTCCGATGGAAATCAGAAACATTTTGGATGCCACGCCGGGTAATCTCAGCACGCGATAAGACGCTTCTGCCACGTTGATGCCTGCGGCATTGAAAGCCAGCAAGGGCGGTTCGGCATGCTGCGCATTCCGGGTCATTTTCGGCGGCTTGCCCAGCAGCACATCCAATGGCATGTCTACCGGTGCGTTGTGAAAATGTTCGTCCAGCACCTTCAACTGATGATCCGCCGTGGCGTGGCCCACCACTGCGAATGGGCAGCGTTCGCGCTCGCATATTTCGCGGAATTCACCGATACGGTTTGCCGGGATCGCCAACACATAGCGCTCCTGCGCTTCGTTGCACCAGATTTCCTTGGGGCTCATGCCGGATTCTTCCGAAGGCACCGCACGCAAATCAAACACACCGCCCCTGCCGCCGCCGTGCACCAGTTCCGGGAGCGCGTTGGAAAGGCCACCGGCGCCCACATCATGAACCGACACAATTGGATTGTTCGCGCCCATCTGCCAGCAGCGGTCAATGACCTCCTGCGCGCGGCGCTGCATTTCCGGGTTGCCGCGCTGCACTGAGTCGAAATCCAGGTTCTCCGCATTGGAACCTGTCGCCATGGAAGAAGCAGCGCCACCGCCCAGTCCGATCAGCATGCCGGGACCGCCCAACTGGATTAGCAATGCACCTTCCGGCAGCGGCTGCTTGAGCACATGATCCTCGCGGATATTGCCCACACCGCCCGCCAGCATGATGGGCTTGTGGTAGCCGCGCCGTTCCTGGTTGACCCAGGTTTCCAGAGTGCGGAAATAACCTGCCAGATTGGGACGGCCGAATTCATTGTTGAAGGCCGCAGCACCAATGGGGCCTTCGAGCATGATATCCAGCGGCGAAACGATGCGCTCCGGCTTGCCATAGTCGTCGCCTTCCCACGCCTGGATGGCTTGGGGGATGCGCAGGTTCGACACTGAGAAGCCGCACAGCCCGGCCTTGGGTTTGGAGCCACGCCCGGTGGCACCTTCGTCGCGAATCTCGCCGCCACTGCCAGTAGCCGCACCAGGAAAAGGCGCAATCGCTGTCGGATGGTTGTGGGTCTCCACCTTCATCAGGATATGCGTGGGTTCGGTGCTGAAATCGTATTTGCCGCCTTTGCCCGGATAGAAGCGCTCAATCGTGGCACCTTGCATCACCGCGGCATTGTCTTCATAAGCGGATAAAGTGCCCTGCGGGGTTTTGGCATGGGTGTCGCGGATCATGCGGAACAGGCTCTTGTCCTGCTCGCCACCGTCTAGAATCCAATGGGCATTGAAAATCTTGTGACGACAGTGTTCCGAATTGGCCTGGGCGAACATCATCAGCTCGACATCAGTAGGGTTGCGCCCCATGCGCGTGAAGTTGTCGGCCAGATAATCGATTTCGTCATCGGACAGCGCCAGGCCCAGACGGGCATTGGCCACAGCCAACGCGGCGCGGCCGCCCGCGAGCACATCCACGCTTTCCATCTCGCGCGGCGATACGTGCGTAAACAGTCCAGCCGCTTCATCGACCGAATGCAGCACAGTTTCGATCATGCGATCGTGGATCAAGGGCAGCAGCACCGACTCATCACCGGCATGCTCAAACTGGTAGGCAATGCCGCGCTCGACGCGCCGCACCTTGGCTAGCCCGCAGTTGTGCAGGATATCCGTGGCTTTGGACGACCAAGGTGACACAGTTCCGAAGCGCGGCGTTACCAGGAGGAACTGTCCTACCGGCATATTTGAGACAGGATCCGCATAATCCAGCGCCGCCGCCAGCACCGCTTGCTCATTCGCGGTCAGCGGCTCGTCCAGTTCCACGAAATGCCAGTACTGCGTGGTTATTTTGCAAGCCGGCAAGCCCGATGCCTGCAACTGATCGCAGATTTTCCGGATGCGAAATGCAGACAGCGCAGCGCCGCCTGGCAGGGAAAGGATGGAAGGCTGGGCGTGGGACATGTGGCCGGGAAAACGCGGAAAAATGCTATTTTACCCGACAGAGGGCGTAACTTCTGCTTGACGTTGACTCTGCAATTCAGGGGCGGACCGAAACATCAAGGAGACGCGTTCCTTTATGTATCAAGGCGGGTAAAAGGGCTTGTTTAGGTTACGAGCATTCAGCAGTCACTACTGCTTATCCAGCCTCTTGGTGTGAGTGTGCCGTTCCCTCCACGCTTCCAGGCAATCAAGTCCGCAGAAATGGGCAACATAGTCCTGACCTTCTTCGCGGATGGCGTCGCTCAATGGCAGCGCTTTCAGGCAGTAATCGCAGGTAAGCACGGTGCACTCATGCTCTGGATCGCAGGGCAATTCCGGCGCACCGGATGAGTCGAGTTTGGATTCATTGACCATACCAGCCTCCAAATCTGGCAAGTTGCCAGAAATTAGGTTTATGCTTGCAATTTAGACAAAAATAACCGCCATGTTTATCCCTCTTTTGCCTCCCCGTCCTGCCGACAGCCATAAGGGCATGTTTGGTCATATTGGTTTGATCGGTGGCGCGCCAGGCACCGTTGGCGCGCTTTTGCTGGCCGGACGGGCGGCATTGGCCAGCGGCGCAGGAATGGTGACCCTGGGCATGGTGGATGAAAACGTGCGCGTTGATTTTGCAGCACCTGAAATGATGTTTTCTCCATCCGACAGCCTGGTTTCCGATCTGGGCCTTTCAGTATTGGCTATCGGTCCCGGCCTTGGGCAGTCGCGCCAGGCCTACGACTTGATGCAGGCAGCGCTGTTTCACCCTGCCTTGCTGGTGATCGATGCGGATGGCCTCAATCTGATTGCCCGGCGCAATGATCTGGCTTACCTGTGTGCGCGAAGAGCGGCGCATACCTTGCTCACCCCCCATCCGGGCGAAGCAGCGCGTCTGCTTGAAGTCAGCAACGAGGACATTCAGGCAAACCGCGAGCTGGCGGCACGGGAACTGGCAAAACGTTTCAATGCCCTGGTGGCGCTAAAAGGGGCGGGGACGGTGCTGGCAAGCCCGGGGGGCGAGGTCGAAATCAACAAGACCGGCAATCCTTCGCTAAGCGCGCCCGGCATGGGCGATGTACTGACAGGGATCATGGCCGCTTTTGCCGCGCGCGCCCTACCTTGGGAGGCGCTGAAACAATCCGTCTGGCTGCACGGCCAGGCAGCGGACGATGCCCTTGGGGAAGGGCGCGGTGTCGAAGGACTGACCGCCTCAGAACTGATCGGTTACGCGCGTCGCCGCCTGAATGCCTGCGCGTCCTGATAATGGGCCCACAACAACCAGAAACATAAACAGTCGCTTTATGTTTCTGGTTGTTTGAATCAACAGAAACGGTTCTTGAGATATGAGGAAAACTCTTCTCTTACTTCGGGATGTTTCATGGCGTACTCAACAGTGGCTTGCAGGTAGCCCAGCTTGCTGCCGCAGTCGTAACGCACACCGTCAAACGCATAGGCCAGAACCTGTTGTTCCTGTAACAATGCTGCAATGGCGTCAGTAAGCTGCAACTCGCCCCCGGCCCCAGGTTTGAGGTTCTCGATAAAGTGAAAAATGCGCGGCGTCAGGATGTAGCGTCCGACCACCCCCAATGTGGACGGCGCAACTTCCGGTTTGGGTTTCTCGACAATGGCATTTACCCGCGACACACGCTCGCTCATGGTGCTGACGTCAACAATACCGTAAGACGCGGTTTCTTCGCGCGCGACCTGCTGTACGCCCAGCACCGAGCACTGGTAATAGTCGTACTGATCGACCATCTGCTTCATCACCGGCGGTTTGCCGTCGATAAGATCATCTGCAAGAATCACTGCAAAGGGTTCATTGCCAATAACAGGTTTGGCACAAAGCACGGCATGCCCCAGACCCAGCGCCTCGGCCTGGCGGATGTAGATGAAATTGATGCCGGATGGCCGAATGGACTGCACTAGTTCAAGCACCTTGTTCTTGCCACGTGTTTCCAGTTCGGTTTCCAGCTCATAGGCTTTGTCGAAATGATCCTCTACCGTTCGCTTGGTACGGCTGCTGATGAAGATGATGTCGGTCATGCCAGCGTCTATTGCCTCTTCCACGGCATACTGGATCAGCGGCTTGTCGACGATAGGCAGCATCTCCTTGGGGCTTGCCTTGGTGGCAGGCAGGAAGCGCGTGCCAAGACCGGCAACGGGAAACACCGCCTTGGTTACTTTATTCATTTCAACTTCCCTTCAAGGCGGTTTTTAGTACAGGCCAACTTGCTCGGCAAGTGAAGGCCACCAAGTGAGCGGCCTGAACCAAACACGGCTTTAGTTACTCTCTGCATTAAATATCCTTCTGCGCTCCTGATTGACCATGCAATCCGGTGCCTCCTAAAATTCCAGTTTACCCTGCGCTTCTGGATTCAGTAGCGCCAGCAAGCCATCCTCGTCCAGAATGGTAACGCCTAATTCCTGGGCTTTGGTCAATTTGCTGCCAGCTTCGGCCCCCGCTACAACGTAATCCGTTTTTTTGGACACCGAGCCCGCCACCTTGCCACCTGCGGCTTCGATTCTCTCTTTGGCCTCGTCGCGCGTCATGTTCGGCATTGCTCCGGTAAGGACAAAGGTCTTGCCGGCAAGCGCCCCGATCCCATGTGTACGCCGAGGCTCAGATTCGGGCCAATGTACTCCGGCTGCGCGAAGCTGCTCGATAACTTCCCGGTTATGAGACTCCGCAAAAAACTGGGCGACGCTCTGGGCCACGATCGGACCCACATCCGTCACTTGCGTCAGCACTGCCTCATTGGCTGCCATCAATACATCCAGCTTGCCAAAATGCCGCGCCAGATCCTTGGCCGTGGCCTCTCCAACATTCCGGATACCCAATGCAAAAATAAAACGTGGTAGCGAGGTGCTGCGGCTTTTTTCGATGGCAGCAAGCAGATTTGAGGCAGATTTTTCCGCCATGCGGTCTAGATTGGCAAGCTTGACGAGCCCGAGCTTGTAGAGGTCGGACGGATTGTGGACGATGGCGTTGTCCACGAGTTGGTCGACAATTTTCTCGCCCAGTCCCTCGATATCCATGGCACGCCGTGAAGCAAAATGCAGCAGAGCCTGCTTGCGTTGCGCAGGGCAGAACAGTCCGCCCGAGCAGCGTGCCACCGCTTCACCTTCCAGACGCACCACATGCGAACCGCACACCGGGCACTTGTCAGGCATGACAAATTCTCGCACATCATCTTGGCGACGGTCTTCCATTACAGACACCACTTCCGGAATCACATCGCCTGCGCGCCTCACCGACACCCAGTCGCCAATGCGAACATCCTTGCGTCGAACCTCGTCTTCGTTATGCAGCGTGGCATTGGTCACGGTGACACCGCCAACAAATACCGGGGCCAGCCGCGCCACCGGAGTAATTGCGCCAGTGCGGCCAACCTGCACATCGATATCCAGAACCTGGGTAATTTCCTCCTGCGCGGGATATTTGTGCGCAATGGCAAAACGCGGTGCGCGCGAAACAAACCCGAGTTCCTCCTGTAGTTGGAGGTCGTTTACCTTGTACACCACACCATCTATGTCGAAAGCGAGCTTGTCGCGTTTCCCTCCAAGGTGCTGAAAATAATCCAGCAGGCCCTCTACCCCCTGTACCACTTCACTTTCCGACGCCACTGGAAAGTGCCATTGCTTTAATTGCTGCATGATGTCGCTAAATTTCTTCGGCAATTTCCAGCCCTGTACCTCCCCTACGCCATAGGCAAAGAAGGCAAGTTTGCGGCTGGCAGTAATGCGCGAATCTAGCTGGCGCAGCGAACCTGCTGCGGCATTGCGTGGATTGGCAAATGTCTTCTCGCCCTTTTCACGCTGGGCTGCATTCAATGCCGCGAAGTCCTTGTGCAGCATTAGCACCTCGCCGCGTACTTCCAGCAATTTGGGAGGCGTGTCAGAGGCGACACGCAGGGGGATTGCGGAAACTGTACGCAGATTCTGGGTGACATCCTCACCAGTGTAACCATCGCCGCGCGTTGCGCCCTGGATAAAGACGCCGTTTTCATAGGTAAGACTGATTGCCAGTCCGTCAAACTTGGGATCAACCTCGTACTCGATTATTTCCTGACCTGCCGCTTCACGAACCCGCCGGTCGAAAGCGATCACCTCATTCTCGTCAAAGGCGTTGTTGAGCGACAGCATGGGCTGCCGATGGGTGACTTGCGAAAACCCGCTCAGCGGCAAGCCACCAATCCGCTGGGTGGGGGAGTCTGCTGTCAGCAGTTCCGGGTGTGCTGCCTCAATTTCCAGCAACTCACGGAATAGGCGGTCGTATTCGGCATCCGGAATTTCCGGGCTGTCGAGGACGTAGTAGCGGTAATTATGATAATTGAGCTGGTCGCGCAGAAATTGAGCGCGCTGGGCAATATCGGATGCCGCCATCTCGCTCAGGAAAACAATCTAAGCGCCAAACGACTGCCTGCAGGCACGCCGCGCGATTCCATCCGGGTATAGATTAGCGCGAGTTGGGCGCGGATCCTTTCGACACCAACATCGGTCAGCGGGCGCAGGTTGTCGTCCACCAGAAGACCGCCAGCATCATGCGCCAGCTTACGTCCCAGCTTCACCATGCTGTCAAAGTTCTTCAACCCATCAGGAACGCGCGGGACGTCGAACAGCAGGGTCACGCCCTTGGTCTCAGGTTCGTGCGCATTGTCTTTTGAAAAAGCACGCGGCTCGCGATTGCCCAGCATGAATAGAATTTCGCCCCGACTATCCAGCAATTGATAGGCGCCGTTCGAACCCAAACGCAAACCCACCGACTCCACTTCGTGCCGCAACCTGGCGATAGGGAGAATAGCCGTACCCCGGGCAACAATATTGAGGCCAATCTGAACATCTACATCGGCGCAAAACTTGTCGAGCTGCTGTGCGCGTGCCGAAGCTTCCAAGGGGTCATCACAACGTACCTGCCAACCTTGCGCCTGGGCAAGTTCCTGAGTCAGGTTACAAAGCCCGGCAAGCTGTTCCCTGTCCGCCGCACCACCGCGGTCGGCCAGTCGCATTACGGCCTGAACTTCCAGATATTTCTTGTCACTCTGCGGTGAAACCACTTCCCAGGAAAGGCCGCCCGGCGGCAGCCCCAACCAGCGCACCGGCTTGCCCAGCGACGCGGATCGAGTAATTGAATCGCCGAGTTTTTCAGCCGCCATTCCGTCCAGATTCTTCAAAACCGAGCGAAACTCGATTGAGTCGTCATAAGAAGCCACTTCAGATGGCTCCTGCTGCATGAGCTGTGTGGCATAGGACGCAGATTCGGCAATGGATGCGTGATCCTGATAGTTATCCTCGGATAAGGCCGCTTCAAGCAATATTTCCGTATCGCCGAAATGCGGCTCCTCGTCGCCCCTGCCATGGAATCTGCGAGAAATCGGGTCTCTGGTGGCCGGCTCATAAAAATCCGGATCGACACGAGAAAGCATTTCCCGCATTGGCTCGGCATCCAGAAGCACATCCTCTCCAGGCGGGGAAAATCCAACCTCGGCCTGCCGACGGAACTTGCGCTCTTGCAGACGGTTATAGACCACTATCCCAACAACCGCGAGCACCCCGATCAGGGCCAATGCGATCTGTAGTTCACTCATGGGCGCCCCTTAGTTCGAATCACATCCCAAAGCCTTGCTGCCTACTTTTTTTCGGGTTCACTGGTTGCCGTAGCCGGTACCACCCGAACAAACACTTCTTCAGACCGGATCATACCTAACTCAGCCCTGGCACGCTCCTCGATGGCGTCACGCGCCTCCTTGAGATCGCGCACTTCTGCCGAAATAGTCTGATTGCGTTCGCTCAATTTCCCATTCAGTTCCTGTTGCTTCACGACTTCCCCACTCTGGCTCCACACTTTGAACCAGCCACCCTCGCCAAACCAAAGGGGATATTGCAGCAAAACAATCAGCGCAATGAGGAGCGGCGTGAGCCAGCGCATCATTCAGCGCTCACAGGCATCAGCCGATCTGGTAAAACGCATCGCGCCCAGGATAGGAGGCCATGCTGCCAAGTTCTTCCTCAATCCGCAGCAACTGGTTGTATTTGGCCATGCGGTCAGAACGTGACAACGAGCCGGTCTTGATCTGCAGGGCATTGGTCGCCACCGCCAGGTCAGCAATCGTGTTGTCTTCGGTTTCGCCCGAGCGATGGGAAATCACCGAGGTATAACCCGCACGCTTGGCAGTTTCGATGGCTTCGAAAGTCTCTGTCAGCGTGCCGATCTGATTGACCTTGATCAGAATCGAGTTGGCAACTTTCTTCTGGATGCCCTCGCGCAGGATTTTGGCGTTGGTCACGAACAGGTCATCACCGACAAGCTGGATATTTTTCGCAAGCTTTTCTGTCAAAACAGCCCAACCCTCCCAGTCATTCTCGGCCATGCCGTCTTCGATACTGATGATGGGGTACTTGTCGCACCAGGCAGCCAGGTAATCGGCAAACTGCGTGGAATTCAGTTTCAGGCCTTCGGCCTCGATGTGATAGAGGCCATCCTTGTAGAACTCACTGGAAGCGCAATCCACGCCGATGGCAATATCCGCGCCGGGCATGAAACCGGCTTTTTCGATGGCTTCGACGATGAGTTTCAAGGCGGTCTCATTGGATTCGAGGTTGGGGGCAAAACCGCCTTCGTCGCCCACCGTGGTAGTCATGCCCTTGCTGTCCAAAAGTTTTTTCAGTGTATGGAAAACTTCAGCGCCATATCGCAGCGCCTCACGGAAGCTCTTGGCGCCCACGGGGATAATCATGAATTCCTGCATGTCGATGCTGTTGTTGGCATGCGCACCACCGTTGATGATGTTCATCATCGGCACAGGCAGCGCCATTGGACCGGCCCCGCCAAGGTAACGGTACAGTGGCAGGCCAGATTCCTCGGCGGCAGCACGCGCCAGCGCCATGCTCACCGCGAGGATGGCGTTGGCACCCAGGCGGGATTTGTTTTCGGTGCCATCCAGTTCGATCATGGTGCGGTCAAGAAATGCCTGGTCTTCGACATCGAGGCCGATGATGGCTTCACAAATTTCGGTATTGACGTGTTCCACCGCCTGCAACACCCCCTTGCCTAGATAACGCGACTTGTCGCCATCCCTGAGTTCGATCGCCTCGCGGCTGCCGGTGGAAGCGCCACTCGGCACTGCCGCCCTGCCCATCACGCCGGATTCCAGCAGTACATCCGCCTCCACGGTGGGATTGCCCCGGGAGTCGAGAATTTCACGTCCAATTACATCAACAATTGCGCTCAATTTTTATTCCTTAAATTTCAGATACACACAGAGGCCGCAGGATGACAAGCGGACAATTTCCCAAAGAGCTTACTCCCCAGCCTCTGTCTCAACATTCAACAATTTGTTCTCGATAAAACCACGCTGTTTTACCAACGCATCTATTTCTTTTAATGTCTCCAGCAATTCTTTCATCAAGTGTAACGGCCAGGCATTGGGGCCGTCGGACAATGCGCACTCCGGATTAGGGTGGGTTTCAGCAAAGAGGCCGGCAACGCCAACCGCAACAGCTGCACGTGCCAGTACCGGCACAAACTCGCGCTGGCCACCGCTCTTTTCGCCCATGCCACCGGGCTGCTGTACGGAATGGGTGGCGTCGAACACGACCGGGCAGCCGCTTTCGCGCATGATTGCCAGCCCACGCATATCGGAAACCAGTGTGTTGTAACCGAAACTTACGCCGCGTTCACACACCATGATCTGGCCGTTGCCGGTGGCCTTGGCCTTGTCCACCACATTCTTCATATCCCACGGGGCCAGGAACTGGCCCTTCTTGATATTGACCGGTTTTCCGGCGCGGGCAACGTTCTGAATGAAATTGGTCTGACGGCACAGAAAAGCCGGGGTCTGCAAAACATCTACCACCGACGCGACTTCATCCAGCGGCGTGTCTTCGTGCACATCGGTCAGAACCGGCACACCGATTTTTTTCTTCACTTCGGACAGGATGCGCAAACCCTCTTCCATGCCGGGGCCGCGGAAAGATTTGGTGGAGGATCGGTTTGCCTTGTCGAATGACGACTTGTAGATGAACGGCACATTCAGCGCCGCACACATTTCCTTCAAGGCACCGGCTGTGTCCATGGCAAGTTGCTCGGACTCGATGACACAGGGGCCGGCAATCAAAAACAGCGGCTTGTCCAAACCAACTTCGAATCCACAAAGCTTCATGCTGCCACCTTATCTCTGGCTGCCTGCTTCGCAATGGCCGCCAGGACAAATGCCTTAAAAAGGGGATGTCCGGTACGCGGGTTGCTGGTGAATTCCGGATGGAACTGGCAGCCCACAAACCAGGGATGCACGTCCTGCGGCAACTCGACCATTTCACACAGATCGGTGCCGGGCGCGCGACCTGCAACGACCAGACCTTTTTCTTCAAGCGTCGCCAGCAGTCCGTTGTCGACTTCATAGCGATGGCGGTGGCGTTCCATGATTTCGGGTTGACCATACACTTGGCGCGCCAGCGAACCCTCCTT
>JAHENE010000177.1 GCA_024643305.1 Thiobacillaceae bacterium
AGAATGGCAAGCTGATCGGGCGGGTGGGGGTGGCACCAGAAGTCGATCCTGCCTTGTTCGATACACTGCAAACGGAAGAACAATACGGTCCTGTTGAGGCATTTGGGCGGGCCGCCATCAAAACCTTGAATACATCTGCGTTCAGCCTGAAAATGATGGGCCGCATGGTGTTGGGCCAGGTTTCATGGCGTAATCTTTCGGGCCCGGTTTCGATAGCAGACTATGCGGGGCAAACAGCGCAGCGGGGCTTTCTGAGTTATTTTGAATTTCTCGCTTTCATCAGCATTGGACTGGGAGTAATCAATCTGCTGCCTATTCCGCTGTTAGATGGCGGGCATCTAATGTATTATCTGGTCGAGATTTTCCGGGGAAAGCCCGTATCAGAGCAGGTTATGGAAATAGGCGCGCGAATCGGCATGGCCATTATCGGCGCCCTTATCTTTCTGGCCTTGTATAACGATGTGCTTCGCTTGTTGAATGGGTAAATCAATAATGAATAAGCGTATCACCGCGACAATAGTCCTGGCTTTATTGTCCGGCGTAACACTGGCAGCGGAGCCCTTTGTCATTCGCGACATTCGCGTAGAAGGATTGCAGCGTATTGAGGCCGGTTCGGTTTTCGGTTATCTCCCTGTCAAGGTTGGCGACACCTTTACCGACGATTCTGCAATCAGTGCCATCAAGGCGCTGTATGCCACGGGATTTTTTAAGGACGTAAAGCTGGAAGCGCAAGGCGATGTGCTGATTGTGGCGCTTGAAGAACGTTCCTCCATTGGCAAGTTGACACTTTCTGGCATCAAGGAATTTCCGGAGGATGAACTTAAAAACGCACTCAAGCAAACCGGCCTGGCCGAAGGCAGGGTGTTTGACAAGAGTCAGTTGGCCAATGCCGAGCAGGAGTTGAAACGGCAGTATTTCAATCGAGGTCTGTATTCCGTTCAAGTAGTAACAACTGTTACGCCGCTGGAGCGAAACCGTGTTGCCCTGCAATTTGATGTTGTTGAAGGTGATGCTGCCAAAATCAAGCAGATCAATTTTGTCGGCAACAAGGTATTTGACGAGAAAAAGCTGCTTTCCCAGTTCAATTCCTCTACTTCTGGCTGGCTGTCCTGGTATTCCAAGGATGACCAGTATTCCAAGACAAAGCTTTCCGGTGACCTTGAAGCGCTGCGTTCCTTTTACTTGAATCAGGGCTATATCGAATTCAATATCGATTCCACCCAGGTGTCGATCAGCCCGGACAAGAAAGACATCTTTATCACGGTCAATATCACTGAAGGCCCGAATTACACCGTGTCCGATATCAAGCTGGCCGGGCAGATGCTGCTGCCGGAAGAGGAACTCAGGAAGCTGATTGCCGTAAAGCCCGGCGAAGTTTTTTCCCGCGAAAAGCTTACCGAATCCACCCGCAAGATTGGCGACCGGCTTGGCAATGATGGCTATGCGTTTGCCAACGTAAATGCCGTGCCGGAGCTCGACAAGGAAAAGCATCAAGTGGCCTTTACGCTGTTTGTTGACCCGGGCCGCCGCGTGTACGTCAATCGCGTGAATGTGAGCGGCAACACCAAAACGCGGGATGAAGTCATTCGCCGCGAAGTGCGCCAGATGGAAGGCGGGTGGTACAACGCGGAAAAAATCAGCCTTTCCCGCGATCGGCTCAATCGCCTTGGGTATTTCAGCGAAGTCAATGTGGAGACTCCCCCGGTAACGGGTGCGACAGATCAGGTTGACGTAAATATCGGCGTTGCGGAGAAGGCGACGGGTAATGTCCTGTTGGGGGCAGGCTTCTCCTCCTCCGAAGGCTTTGTTTTGTCCGGCTCCGTCAACCAGGCCAATGCGTTTGGTACGGGCAATAGCCTGAGCGCGCAGATCAATAGCGGTAGCATCAACACGGTTTACTCGCTATCTTTTACCAATCCCTACTACACTCTGGACGGTGTGAGCCTGGGCTACGATGCCTACCGCCGTGATGTGGATGCCACCTCGATTAACAGCGTGGGCGAATACAAATCTTCAACCCTGGGCCTGGGCGTGAGACTCGGGATGCCGCTCAACGAAAAGGACACGATCTTCTTCGGGGCGGGAATTGAACGGTTGAGCATCGATACTTTTGACAGCAGTCCGTATCAATACAAGCAGTTCCTGATCGAAAATGGGGGTCCTCCCGGCGGTGTTGGTAGCGCAAGTAACAAAACCTTGCGTTTGGACACGTCTTTTGCCCGCGACACGCGCAACAATTACCTGTTTCCGACCAGTGGCATGTTCCAGCGGGCAGCACTTGAATTTGGCGCGCCTCCGGGGGACATTCAGTACTACAAGCTGACTTTGCAGCACCAGAATTACTTTCCGCTAAGCAAGGATTTCACGCTGCTGCTCAATGGTGAAATTGGTTATGCAGGCGGATTGGGCGGCAAGAGTTTGCCGTTTTATCGCAACTTCTTTGCGGGTGGGGTAAGCTCAGTACGCGGCTTTGCTTCTGGCACCATCGGCCCCAAGGCCTTAACTTCTACGAATCCGGCGGATGTGTGTTACCCGGTTCCAGATCCTGGCTGTACCCAAAAGTCTTCACTGGGCGGCGAGGCCAAACTGGTAGGCAACATCGAACTTTTGTTCCCGGTGCCCGGAGTCAAGGAGAGCTCCATGCGCCTGTCCACATTCGTGGATGCGGGTGGCATCTTTGGCCCTGGGGATTACCTTGGACGAGCCAAATCGTTTGATTACCAGGATATGCGGTTCTCCGCAGGTCTTGGTCTTGCATGGAACTCCCCGCTGGGTCCTCTCAAGTTCAGCCTGGCCTACCCCATTAATCCAAAAGATGACGACAAGAAAGAAATGTTCCAGTTTAATTTGGGTAGCACGTTCTAATATTGATGGTTAATCAAGTGAGTTGGAGTTGTGATGAATAGATTGTCGCTGTATGTAGTTGCCTTTTGTTTACCTATGACGTCAATTGCCGCCGCGCATGCGGAGAAACTGGGTTTCGTGAACACGGAACGCCTGCTGCGCGAAGCGCCGTTATCTGTAAAGGCTCAGAAAAAGCTTGAGAAAGAGTTTTCTCCGAGGGAGCAGGAATTGCAGAAAATGGCCAAGCAAGCCAAGGATATTCAGGCCCAGCTCGACAAGGATGGCGTGACCATGTCGGACTCCGACCGCAAAAACAAGGAGCGCGACCTGGCCAACCTGAACAGGGAGTTCCAGCGGCAAAGCCGGGAATTTCGCGAAGATCTGAACCTTCGCCGCAATGAGGAACTGGGATCGATCCAGGAGAAGGCCCGCAAGGCGATTCTGGATATCGCCAAATCCGAGAAATTCGATCTCATCGTCGAACAGGCCGTTTACTTCAACCCCAAAATCGACATCACCGACCGCGTGATGAAGGAATTGGGCGACAAATAAATATCAGGTGGGAGTCGCCTGCACTCTTTCCGAGCTGGTTGCCCGCTTTGGCGGTGAACTGCTGGATGACAATGGGGCGAAAATTTCGGGTGTGGCGCCAATTGAGCGGGCAGGCGCCCATGAAATTGCCTTTGTCTCGCAGGCAAAATACCTGCGCGATGTAGACGCTACTCAGGCTGGCGCGCTGATCCTGCCACGGGAGGGCCGGGACATAACGAAGCGTCCGCGCATCATTACCTCAAACCCCTATCTGTATTTCGCCCGCATCTCGTCACTGCTAAACCCGGCTCCACAGCTAGATCCTGGCATCCATCCGTCGGCCGTTGTGCATCCGCAGGCGCGGATTGCGGCGACGGCATCGATTGCGGCAGGCGTTGTAATCGGCGAGGGGGTCGTCGTTGGGGAGCGCTGTGTCATCGGCCCAAACAGCGTGCTTGGCGAGAAGGTTGTGATCGGTGACGATTGCCTGTTTCATGCCAATGTCACCGTTTACGCCCGTTGTGTCCTGGGCAATCGGGTGATTCTGCATAGCGGCAGCGTCATTGGTTCGGATGGCTTTGGTTTGGCCAACGAACAAGGGCGCTGGGTGAAAATCCCCCAAGTGGGGCGCACTGTGATTGGCGATGATGTCGAAGTCGGTGCCGGCACCACCATAGACCGCGGCGCGCTCGACGATACGGTGATCGAGGAGGGTGTCAAGCTGGACAATCTGATCCAGATCGCGCACAACGTGCGCATCGGCGCGCATACCGCCATTGCCGCCTGCACCGGCATTGCCGGCAGCGCGAAAATCGGCAAGTACTGCATGATCGGCGGTGCGGCCATGATTCATGGCCATCTGGAAATTGCCGACAAAGTGCGCATCTCGGCCAATACGCTGATCACGAAATCGCTGACCAAGCCCGGCACCTATACTTCGGCATTGCCATTCAGCGAGCACGGCGAATGGTTGCGGAATGCAGTGCATATGCGCAATCTCGATAAACTGGCCGGCCGCATCAAGGAACTGGAAAAAAGAATCTCTGAACTGGAAGGAAAGAAACAATCATGACGACGATGAACATTCAGGACGTGATGCGGCATTTGCCGCACCGCTATCCATTTCTGCTGGTGGACCGTGTGCTTGAATGCGA
>JAHENE010000011.1 GCA_024643305.1 Thiobacillaceae bacterium
GGCTGCGCCGGAAAACCTCGAATCGGCCGCAGCCGTAAAGCCCGAACATGTTGAATCCATCATCCGGATGGCGGCTCAGGAATATGACTACGTGGTGCTCGATCTTGGAAGAACCATCGATGCCATCACGCTGCGCGCGCTGGATCTGTCTGATGACATCTTCATTATTGTTCAGCTTACCCTGCCTTTCATTCGCGACTGCAAACGCATGCTTGAAGCGCTTGAAGTCCTTGGCCAGCAGCGAAGCAAGCTTCGCCTGCTGGTCAACCGCTATGAGCCGGGGGGGGATATCAGCATCGACAACCTCGAACAGGTGCTGGGTCGAAGGGTTTCACAGACCATACCCAACAGCTATCACGCTGTAGCAACTTCGGTAAACCAGGGTAAACCCATCACAGTCATCGCCAAATCCGATCCGGTTTCCAAAACCCTGGTGCATATGTCGCAAGATCTTGTTCATGGCAATGAGCCTGCCCAAAAGAGAAATTCTCTGTTTGGCTGGCTGAAGCATGAACGTTAACGGGAGAAAAACCATGCCTTCGCTCAGAGAAACCCTACAGCAATCAGGCCGCACGACATCCGGCAAGCCGGCCTCTCCCGGAAGCGACGAGAACAGTTATCAGGATCTGCGCGTGCGCATCCATGGCAAGCTGCTCGACCTTATCGATCTGACGGCTCTTGAGAATGCACCTCCCGAACAAGTGCGCGAGGATCTTCGAGAACTGGTCGAACGCCTTCTCATTGAGGAAAGCGTGGCGATCAATGAAACGGAACGCCGTCGTCTGGTAACCGACATCCAGGATGAGGTGCTCGGCCTGGGCCCGCTTGAGCCATTGATGGCGGACCCAACCGTATCGGACATTCTGGTAAATACGCACAAGCAGATTTATGTGGAACGCCTCGGCAAACTGGAACTGACACCGGTGCGTTTTGCCAACGATGCGCATTTGCTGAAGATCATCGACAAGATCGTGTCGCGCATCGGCCGGCGCGTCGACGAATCCAGCCCCATGGTGGATGCACGCCTTCCAGACGGTTCCCGGGTCAATGCCATCATCCCCCCGCTGGCTCTGGATGGGCCGCTTTTGTCCATTCGCCGCTTTGCGGCAGTCCCCCTGCAAATGCAGGACATCATCGGATACCACACCCTGACCCCGGGCATGGCCGAAATCATGGAGGGCCTGGTCAAGGCAAAAGTAAACATGCTGATTTCCGGCGGTACCGGTTCTGGCAAGACCACGCTGCTGAACATCCTCTCCGCCTACATTCCCGGAAGCGAGCGCATTGTGACCATCGAGGACGCAGCGGAACTGCAAATGCAACAACCCCATGTCGTCAGGCTTGAAACCCGCCCGCCGAACATTGAGGGCAAGGGTGAGGTCACCCAGCGCGCGCTGGTACGAAACAGCCTGCGCATGCGTCCAGACCGCATCATTGTTGGCGAAATACGGGGGGCCGAAGTACTGGACATGCTGCAGGCCATGAATACTGGCCACGAAGGTTCCATGACCACCGTACACGCCAACACGCCTCGCGACGCCTTGATTCGCCTTGAAAACATGATCGGCATGGCCGGTCTCAACCTGCCACCGAAAACCATGCGCCAGCAGGTTTCGTCAGCCCTGTCTGTGGTCATCCAGATCGCCCGCCTGACCGATGGCAAACGCAAGATCGTCAGCGTTCAGGAAATCACCGGGATGGAGGGCGATGTCATCACCATGCAGGAAATTTTCACTTTTGAAAAAACCGGCATCGATCCGGATGGAAAGGTACTTGGTCATTTTCACGCGACTGGCATACGCCCCAAATTCCAGCAGCGTCTGCACGTGTTTGGCATCGAATTGAAGGACGAACTGTTCGACCCATCCATAACCTACGAATAAGGCGGATTCATGGACACCCTTTTCATCCTTTTCATGCTGTCGGCGTTCCTCGCCGTTGTCTTGCTGGTAGAGGGGCTCTATCACATGTGGAATGCGTCACAGGGCCCCGAAGCAAAACGCATTGCCAAACGCCTTCAGAACATGTCCGCCAGCAGTTACGCTGGCAGGACCCCCGTAATCATCAAAAAGCGTCTCCTGAGCCAGACCCCTGCGATAGAACGATTGCTGCTCGCCATACCACGCGTACACCACCTTGATCGCCTGCTTGAGCAGGCCGGGTCCAGCCTTTCCCTGGCGCAATTCATTGCGCTGTCCTTGTCAATCGGGTTTGTACTGCTGGTGCTGGGGCTGGTATTTGACCTGCCGGGAACCCTGGTTCTGATCATTGCGCTGGCGGGTACGTTTACACCCTACGTCTACACACTCAACAACAAGCTAAAAAGGATGGATGCCATCGAACGGCAGCTGCCTGACACCCTTGACCTGATTTCGCGCGCACTCCGCGCAGGGCACTCTTTCCCAAGCGCGCTGGAAATGGTCGCCAAGGAGGGGTTGCATCCAATCGCCCAGGAATTTCGCATTGTTTCCGACGAAATCAATTTCGGCATCCCCCTTGAAGACGCCCTGAATAATCTTGCTGTACGCGTGCCCGTTACCGATCTGCGCTACTTCGTGGTCGCAGTTTTGATACAGCGCGACACTGGCGGCAATCTGGCCGAATTGCTGGACAACCTGGCCAAGCTGATGCGCGAGCGGTTCAAGCTTCTGGGCCAGGTCAAGGTACTGACCGCGGAGGGGCGACTTTCCGCATGGATTCTTACCATTCTTCCGTTCGCACTGGCTGTGTTCATCAATCTCATCAACCCTCGATTGATGGGCGTGTTATGGACCGACCCCCTCGGGCAGAAGCTGGTCGTCGCGGCCCTGCTGGGCATGCTGTTGGGGATATTCTGGATGTGGCGGATTATCAAGATCCGCGTTTGATGGAGAAACAGCCATGAATCTCACGCAAATTCTTATCCTTGTCCTGGTGTTTCTTTCTGTCACTCTTCTTGTAGGCGGCCTGTTTGTCCTGTTCACCCCGGGGGCTGTCAGCCAGCGCCTGGGGAAAATGGAACCAACCCTATCAGGGCAGACTGCTGGCGAGGATGTCTGGCAAACCCGGGTGGTAAAAATTCTGGGACCGGTTGCAAGCCTGGCCACCCCGAAAGAAGGTTGGGAACATTCGCCCCTGCGCCAGCATTTCATGAATGCAGGGTGGCGGGGTGAGAACGTAGCCCCCATCTTCTTTGGTGCAAAGGCCATGCTAACTTTCATTCTTCCCGGCATCACCTTGCTGGCGATGGAAATCGCCGGCGTCCCGATGAAAGACCGCCAGTTGATGATCGTGGTATTGGGCATGGCTGCGGCAGGCTACTACCTGCCGAGCGCGATCCTGACCAGACGGGCATTCACTCGCAAGCGCGATGTATTCGAGGGGCTGCCCGATGCCGTGGATTTGATGATGGTCTGCCTGGAAGCAGGCTTGGGACTTGACGCGGCAATCTCCAGGGTGGCGCAGGAAATTCGCCTGAAAAGCCCCGAACTGGCGGATGAGCTTTATCTGGTCGGCCTGGAGTTGCGTGCGGGTTCCTCGCGCGAAAGAGCACTGCGCAACATGGCCTTGCGTACCGGCGTGGAAGAGATGGACGAACTGGTGACAATGCTCATCCAGTGCGACCGGTTTGGCGCCAGCATCGCCGACTCGCTGCGTGTTCAGGCCGACACCCTGCGCACGAAACGTCGCCAACGCGCCGAGGAGGAAGCGGCCAAAACCCCGGTCAAGCTGCTGTTCCCGCTTATTTTCTTCATTTTCCCCGCGTTGCTGCTAGTGTTAATGGGACCAGCCATCATTGGCATCTACCGCGTTCTGGTGCCGGTAATGACCGGCGGTTAGGAGGACATCATGTTAAAAACCACCCTCAAAATTTTGCCCGCAGCCATTCTTCTGGCTGCATGTGCCCAGACCCAGGAAAAACTGGCCGATCTCAACATCCAGCCTTTTCAGGAAATCCGGCACAGCTACGATCAGGCGCTTGCCCTGTACCAGATGGGCCGCTATTACCAAGGACAGCTTCGATACCGGCAGGCGGAAGCAGCCTATCGCAAGTCACTGGAGGTCGAACCGGGCATGGTGGACGCCTGGAATGCACTTGGGACTGTTTATGCTGAAACCGGCGATCTGCCCCGTGCACGTTCGATGTTTGAGCAGGCCTTGAAGCACGACCCCCAGTCGGGTTACACCTATAACAACCTGGGTTACGTGCATTATCTCGAAGGCAACAATGAAGCGGCCACGGAAGCTTTCAAGCACGCCCTGCGGCTGGAAGGCAGCAGCGTTAAGGCCCGCCAGAACCTTGTGCTTGTATATAGCCGTATGGGCATGAAAGACCAGATCGCCAGCACCGGGGCGACTTCCTCTGTTGAAGAGCGGCCCTCCGAAACCCAGTCTACTTCCCTACAGGAAAAGTCCACCGAGCCAACCGCTGTAGCAGAGGTTCCTACCGCCAAATGGGTCCAGGTTTCTTCTTCCATATATGAAGCGCAACTCCAGCCGACCATCAAGCAGCCCGATACTGTCAGTCCTGCCGAAAAACCGCAAAGCGCCAACAGCCTTATCGCCGCATCCGTCGAGCCCGTGAAGCCGGCAGTACAAAACATGGTTTCCGTGACTGCGCCGACCACGGCAGAAGCAAAGCTTCCGGCAATTGCCGCATCGCAGCCCCCGCGCCAGCCCGAACCTGCCCTCAAACTTTCTTACACACAGCTTCCAATGCAACAAGCGGTAGTCATGCGTACCTCTGCCTCTGCAGGTGGCATCCCGGATTTAACTCTAGGTCGCTGGGGCACGGAAGTTTCCAACGGCAATGGCATACGCGGATTTGCAGCCCGCATGGCGCACTATTTTTCGGGTTTTGGCATTACAAAGGCCCGCCTGACCAACCAGAAACCTTTTGTGGAAACACATACCCGCATCGAGTACAGGCCGGGCAGCGAGGGTGAAGCAGTACAACTCAATGCCCTTTTGCCAAAGGCTGTACCGCATGTGGCCTCAAACTCGCTCAGGTCTGACATCCGTGTACGCCTGGTATTGGGCCATGACTTGCGCCGCGACATCACGGTATGGGAAAACTACCTGAATGGGGATACGAAAGTGGCGATTGCGCCAGAAGGACTGAAACTGCCGCAGATCTGAACTTATCGATCATGCGCCCGGGCTATTTAATGCGGGCGCAATTTCGCCAGTTCGTCCAGCAGGTTGAACAACAACTCTTTTCCCAGCGGCCCCATGCCCTTTCCAAGCTTGTCGGGGTCGCGTTCACCGTCCACCAGACGACGCATGATGCCACCTAAACGCGCCATGTCGCCGCCGGCCCTCACCATCTGCTCGGCCATGTTGGCCAGGGCAGAAAAAGCCTTTACGTCGCCACTGCCCGCAGCCTGAATCATCGCTGCCAGTCCGGGAGCGGCGGCAGCGCCATCCGGTTGCTGAATGGGTGGCAGGGTTGCGGGGTTGTTGATGCCGCGCAGGATGGCGTCGACAAGTATGCGGTCTTCTTCGTCCAGGCCCAGCTTGATGTCTTCGCCACGCCGGCCGTCGATGATATGGCGGATGGCAGCCGCCAATTTGCTCCAGCCAGCCTGCTCGGCAGCCCTGAGCTGTTCCTGCAATTCCGGCAACTGCGCGCGGTCGCGCAGCGCGCTCACGACTGCATGTATGAATTGCGCATGCAGGCGCAATACCTGCTCAACAGCATCGGGAAACTGGGCCATATGGAAGTCTTCAGGGCTTGGCAAACCCCATTTTCATTCCTTGTGGCAAGCGCTGCAATAGATATGGCCAAGACGCAGGTGGTAACGAACTTCTTCTCCCGGCTCCAACACGCGTTCGCAGCTATCGCACATCGCACCCACTTCAATCACGGTATGCCCGAAACCATCCACGGGGAGCTCTACACCGTCCAGCATGCGGCCGAACGCCTTGTATTTGACGATGTCACCGCGATAGCTCTCCTCGATCGCGCGCCAGCGTTCGATCAGGTGCTCGGCCAGACCATGCTCTCTGATAACTGTCGTCATCAGATTCTCCCGGTAATCAAACACCTCATCCGGGATCACCATCCAGTGATGCGCGTTGCGCGGCCTGTCGCCAAAATACATTTTTTCGCCGGTAAATACCTGACGCAAGAAGGAATAAACCTTCTCGATCAGGCGCTGTTTGGTCACCCCTTGGAAATAGGGCGACAGCACAGGATCATCAAAAACCCGGGTGTAAAAATCGGTAAGGATGGCTTCCATCAGCTTGCCCTCTCCCAGCGCAGCCCACATCTCCGGGTCCGGCGGAAATTCACGGCGGTCGGATCCGGGCGCCGCCGGCTTTGGCTCCGGGGGGGTGCGCGGGCTTGTGCGAAGATCCTTCAGCACAAACGAATCATCGAAAATTTCACCTTGTTCTGCGCCTGACAAAACCGCAAGGGCTGCCGCGCTTTCCACCATGTCGGGGTTTCCGGCCAGGTGTATGCGCCACCCTTTCAGATTGTCATGCTGGGCAAAAGCAATGGCATTCGCCCTGCCCTGGCGAAAATGCTCTGGGGCCGTTTCCCGCGACACGCAAGGGACATATTTGAAATTCGGGTTCTTGTCCGCAATCTCGCGTAATGCCTCAACCAGGTAAAGTCCATCGCGCAGTGAACTGCCGTGATACAAACAAATTTCCCCGGTGTGTCCCGCGGCAAGCGCGGAACGGGCAATGCCCATTAGAGGCGCAAGCCCAGTGCCCGTACCCACCAGCAACATGCTCTGGTCCGGCCTGCCGGGTTCGTAGAAACAATCGCCGTTGGGCCCCTGGATATCGATTTCGCTGTTGACTTCCAGCTCATCGATCAGCCAGTTGCTCATCACGCCATTTTTCATGCGCTTGACATGCAACTCAAGGTAATAATCCTCGCCCGGCACGCTGGCCAGCGAGTAGCTGCGGCTGATGCCGTCAGGGCGGCGCAGGTTGATGAACTGGCCAGAGCGATAATTCACCTCCAGGGAAGGCTCGAGCTGGATGCGGAAAACATCCTTGGCGATTTGTTCTTTGGAGGCGACCATGGCCTTGAAGTAAAGATCGTCATCCGCGGGCGGACTGAATTCCATGTCCTGTTCCGGCCTGCACAGACAGGCAAGGAAATAGTCCTTCGCCACCAGGCTATCCTTCAGCCCCTTCTGCGAACCCTGGGCCGGTTTGCCGCTCATAGAGCGCTGCAGGCAAACCTGACACACGCCATTGCGGCAGGAAAACGGCAAGTTCACACCCTGTCGCAGGAATGCATCCAGTACGGATTCGCCATCGCGGCAGCTATAGGTCTTGCCCTGATAGGTAATGTCAGTCATTGCTGGTATTTCCGTTATTTATTTCTTCGCCACAACCGCAACCGCATTCGGGTACTTTGGTGCAGCTTTCCTTGGGTAAATTAAGATTTAGTGCTTTACGGGATAACTGGACAATATTTTCTACGCCCACACTTATCGCCACCTGCAACATGGGGTCGTCATTGCAGTTGTATTCCCTGCACACGCGCGGCCGCCTATCCCAGATGTTGCAGCGATACGTCACGCGATCCAGATACACGCATAAGCCATCCGGCGCCTTGTCAATGCAGTTCTTGCGCGTCAACCCATCCGCCGCGAGTGGACGTTCGTTTTCGTCGTAGCGCACCAGCAATCTGCAGCAGTATGTGCTGCAACCTAGCCGGCGCCCGATTTCACAATCCAATATGCTGTCGCTCATTTCTGCCCGTTTTTACCAAAACTGCAGAAACAATCAACTAGCTGATGCCCACCATGGCCAGCACCGCCGGCACTGCGAGCCAAAGCAGTCCTTTGGCCAGAAAAAACAGAAACCCGCCAACACCGATACGCTTCAACCAGGCTGAGTGAAGCTTGGGTTCAAACAGCACTCCATTCATGGTCTTCATGTTGACCTCTTGTTAAATTATTTGCCAAATACCGAACGTAACTTTCGATTAACGCTCAAACCATTCCAAGCGCATAAATCTCGTTGGCCGTTCTTCTCGCCTCAACCAGCATCATTCCAAGGTTCGCGCTGGGCCGCGACACCACCGCAAGCACTGCTTTCTCGCCGATGCGCAAAAGCAGCACATAACCTTCCTCGCCGTGGATCAGGATTTGCCGGAGCCTACCCCGGCTCAATTCGGTCGAAGCCTTTTCACCCAGAGAAAGAAGCGTCGCACAGATTGCACCCAGCCTCACACTGTTGACACCATCACCCAACACCGTTGCCAGGCTGTGTCCGTCTCGAGACATGACAGCAGAAGCCTGAATATCCGAGGAGGTGGCGTTCAGGTTCTTCAGTATCGGGGTAACGGTATTCTGTATTGCGCTCTTGTCTGTCACCGCAGTTTCCTTGTTTCCTTGTTTAAGGGTTATTACGGGAAGTGCGGGGCCGGACTAAAATCCGGTCCCGCATGCGGTTTTAGGCCGCAGCTTCCAGAGACGGCATTGCCTGGCGAGCCTTGGTAATAACCATGCCCAGGTTGGCGCTCTTGCGACACACGAAGCAGGCTACTTGCTCTTCGTTTTTCTTGGCCCGCAAAAAAACATGGATCAGGTTGTCGCTGTTGACCATGACTTCCTGGAAGTAATGGTGCTTGTCACCAGTGGTGCCGCGTGCCTTCTTGAAAATGTTTTCAATGGCTGTCACGTTGCCGCCCTGGAACAGGTCGGCGGTAGCAGCTGCCAGCAGGTCCATGACTTCGTTGGGATGGGAATCCACGGTTTTAACGCCGAGCAGCATGCCCGAGGCCAGATCGACATAACCACCGGCCACGCACTCGGGAACGGTGCTGATTGCACTTGCTAAAGCTTGATCGAGAGACATTTATAAAACTCCTTCTGTTGGTTGATTTCAGTTAGCGGCCTTTTTCTTCGGCCGACGGCTTCCCTGATGACCCGCGAGCGATTCCGCGAATCTTTCAAGAAACTTTACTTGCTCTTCGGATTGCACCCATTTGGATTCAAACCGTCGAACAAACTCCAGTGCATCGAGGGCAGACTTGCCCTCCATGATGAGATGCGATGCCAGCATGGTGCCGGTTCTACCCAGCCCTGCGCGGCAGTGGTAGGCAACTGCCTGCCCCTGTGCCATCAGGCCGGAAACGTGGCGGCACATTTGCGCGGTCTCTTCAATACCCGGCGCATGCATATCCTTGATGGGCATGTGGATGCCTTCCATGCCGTGTTGTTTGAGCAACTCCGGCTCGACGGGCTTGGTGGTAAGCGAAACCAGCGTTTTGATCCCGACGCGCTTCAGCGCCTCCAGGTCGTAATCGATATCCTGAACGATGCCGGGTCTTGGTGTGCCGGCCAGTATCCCTTTCTTCACCCATGTAAACCCGCGCGGCCCAAGTGCTTCACGCACATAGTTGGTCGCCGCTTCAGGCAGCACCGGCAGATAGGCATGCATGGATTCGTCGATATCTTCTGGCTTGGCATCGGGAGAAGGCAAGCTGCATGTGCCCGTGCGTACGAAATTTTCGAGCAGCGGGGATACCGGCTCCGAGAAAAACTGAGTTGCCGGGGCACAGTGCTGCACCGTGCCGCCTGCAAGCAACGCTGTTACGCCTCCGAGTTCCAGCGCGTCTTTCTGATTGTGCGACACCACAAGCACCCCGCGCTTTTCGCTCTGATTTTTCAGGAATTTAAGCAACGGGAGCGCGTCTTCCCATTCAAGATTGGCCGTTGGTTCGTCCACGCAAAGCAGCCTGGGGTTGGCGGCCACCGTGCGGGCGATTGCCAGGTGCCTTTGCATCCCGAGAGGGAGGTCCACCACCGGCTTGTTTAGGCTGTCCAGCAGCTTCTCCAAGCCTGCCTCCACCAGCATTTTTTTCGCCACGTCGCGTTTTGCTGACATGGTCAAGCTGCCGCGCTCTGGCAGGTCATTGATGATATTTTCCTGCACCGTGGACATGAGCAGACGGGCATTCTGCGCGACCAGCGCCGGGGCATTGTCAGTCCCGATGGGTGCGCCCAGATAATCAGCATCCCCCCAGCTCCTGAATGCACCAACGGCCTGGTTGATGCCGGCCACCGTCCTCAGCAACGTGGACTTGCCCGTACTCATTGGCCCCATGACCACCAGCACGCCCGGCCCGTCAATTTGCAGATTGACGGCATTCAGCACGATGCGGTCGCCGAAAGCGACACCAAATTCGCGCAGAGAGAGAATGGGGGTTGAATCGTTCATCATTTATTTAACCGGGGGAGTTTTTAACATCGTCACCAGTCTCAGTAACTCCATATGTCCAAAGTCATATATCTTTCGGCCTACTGCTTGAGGCCCGGGTCCAGCGTATACAGCAGCGACTGGACCAGCGTGACGACATCTTCTGCCTTGCGTCCATCCACCTCAAATACGGGAACCCTGAAATTGCGTGTTGCCAGGCGCGCGACATAGTCATCGATATCCGGGCCCCTGTCCGGGCGCATGCGCGTCACGCCGATGGCCATGGAAGTCTTGTCAATGAATTCCTTGAAACTGTCGATGTAGAAATCCATCTCGTCCAGAGGGTTCTTGTTTTCATTGTTGAGCAGCAGAATCAGTCCGATGCCGCCCTCGGTGATGATCTCCCACATGAAATCGAAGCGCGCCTGGCCTGGCACTCCGTACAGGTGGATATGCTCTCCGCTGCCCAGCTCCATCAGGCCATAGTCCATCGCAACCGTGGTCTTGTCTTTCAGGTCCTTGACATCGTCGGTAGCGAATTCTTCCGTTGTGAACGGCTCGATGTCGCTGATGGAGGCAATGGAGGTAGTCTTGCCTGCGCCTACAGGGCCGGCGAAAACGATCTTGTAGACGTTCATTCGTCATCCTCCGCTGTCACGGCTGGCTTGCGGGAAAGAAGCTTCTTCATGATGGAGGAGAACAAGCCTCGCTCCTTGTGCTCGCTGACATCGGGCGCTTCCCAGATGCCATCCACTTCACGCTTGGCTTTTCCTGACAGGCCTACCGCAAAAGCTGCGGTATACACACTGCACACTTCCGGCATAGGGATGTCCAGCGCTTCGGATATTTCACGGATGCTTTCCGCCTGGCGCATCCAGTAGGCAACGATGCGCATTTCATTGTCGGTGTATGAGAACCGCGTCAGGTTGGGCCAGCGGCGCAGGTAGACGCGTTCGTCTGGGGTTACCTCCTTGGGCAGGCGTCCACGGCTGGTAGTGGTGCTCAGTTTCCACAGGAATGTTTCCTGGGGAACGCTATAGGTTTTTCCGGCAAA
Organism: Thiobacillaceae bacterium; assembly: GCA_024643305.1. Classification (GTDB taxonomy): domain Bacteria; phylum Pseudomonadota; class Gammaproteobacteria; order Burkholderiales; family Thiobacillaceae; genus UBA6918. The sequence continues at coordinate 11,207 of JAHENE010000011.1, forward strand.
ACGTTTTTTTGCATCGGCATGCGAGATGTATTCGACCGCCGGGCGCTGCAGACCAACTGTTGCCGAAAACCCTTCACCTTCATCCTTGTTGACGGCGGAAATTGCAAAGCCTCGCGCCTGGGATGAAGTCAGATTGGTCTCTATCGATTTACTCTTGCCGTCAACGCAAATGATCCGATCCCCGTAAAAACTGATCACGGCAACCATGTCCCGCTGTTTTGACTCGGCCTCGGCGTCAAGCACCGTGCCCAGCAAATAGTCCTTGAGTTCAAAATAAAGCTTGTCTTCGCTCACCGCCTGGGTTTCGGTCCGCCTTCTGTTGCCGCCGATACGGGCGCTCAGGGAGGAGGCGGCGCCTGCGGTTTTGATGCTGGCCGGCTCTAGGCTTACACCCGAAACCTCCTGGATCGCATCCAGCAAACGGCCCGCCGAAATCGGCTTTTGCAGAATCAGCGCATCGTCGAATTTGATATCGGCTTTTGTAGAAAGGCCGATCGCACGAATGGAAGTGTTTTTACCCCGAATGGCGCGAAGACTGTTCAGGCATTTATCGAGATCAAGGTCAAGATCGAGTACGGCAATATCCGCCTCGTCCTCACCGGCCAAAGCAACCATATTGTTACCGCGGTGCTTGAGCACCAGCGACATGGACTGCCTGGTCCTGTCATCCATTTCGATCAAACACACTTTCACTTGTTCACCCATTCCCTATATTCCCGGTTTTGTTTCTCTAGTTAATGTCTCCAAACCGACAACCAATAAATCTTGTTCTTTCGTGTAATGCTGTATCGGCATATTACACGAAAACATTAAAAACGCAAATTATTACAAATATGTTAACCACAAAACATTAATAGTGTTGTTTTCATGCATGACCACAATAATAATGTTGACAATAATGTTAGATATGTTAAAAATGATGGCCTATATAGACTAAACTCCGAGCATGAACAGACCCAAGCCACCATCATCCGGCTTCTATACCTCTCGGGAGGCCGCCAAGATTCTTGGCGTATCCACCACGACCATCCAGTTGTGGGTGGAATCCGGCGTCCTGCCCGCATGGAAGACCGCCGGTGGCCACAGGCGCATTCCCAGCGATGCCGTGGAAACCATTTTGAACAAGCGCCATGCAACAACGGGCAAGGAGCCGGTCAAACACGTAAACAGCGTGCTGATCGTGGAGGACGAGCCCGTCCAGCGCGAGATATACCGCCTCAAGTTCGAGGAGTGGGGGCTGCCGGTGGAGCTTTACCTGGCAAAGGACGGCTTCGAGGGTTTGGTCATGGCGGGCAAGTATTCGCCCGATCTCATCATCTCCGACCTGTCCATGCCGGGCATGGATGGATTCGAAATGATCAAGCGGCTGGTGGAAAGCACGGAACTCCGCGCGCCCTTGATAATTGTGGTAACAGGTTTGAATGCCCTGGAAATCGAAGCATTTGGCGGTCTGCCTGAAGGCGTTCCGGTTTATTCCAAACCGGTTCCCCTTGGCGCGCTCAAACCCATTGTGGAAAAAATAATCCAGGCTTCGGCCAGCTAAAGCAGGCTGGCAAAGCAAAAGACACCAATTCTGGGAGGCGCAAGTGCAGACAGCGGCAGGCAAGAATTTCATGCGCATGGCAGACAATGCGCCCGCCCTGATCTGGATTGCCGACACTCAAAACCAGGGCACCTGGTTCAACAAACGCTGGCTTGAATATACCGGCCGTAGCCTGAAACAGGAATTGGGCACGGGTTGGTCAGAGGGGGTGCATCCTGACGACCTCGCACAAAGCCTGGCACTATGTACCGACGCCTTCAGTTCGCGACGTCCATTCGAAATGGAATTCCGCTTAAGGCGTGCTGACGGCAGTTACGGCTGGATCGCCGACACCGGCATTCCCAGCTTCACCCCCGAAGGCGAATTCGAAGGCTACATCGGCTATTGCTGGGATATTTCAAGTCGCAAACAAGCCGAACAATCCCTGCGCGAAAGCGTTCAGCACACCCAGGCCATACTGGACAACGCAGTTGACGGCATCATCACCATAAACGGAAGCGGAACCGTCGAATCCTTCAACCGTTCTGCCAGCAAAATTTTCGGCTACAGCGCCGAAGAGGTTATCGGCCACAACGTCAACATGCTGATGCCGGAACCCTACGCCAGCCAGCATGATGGCTATCTAAACAACTACCACACCAGCGGCATTCCTCGCATTATCGGCATTGGCCGCGAAGTTGAAGGGCGGCGTAGGGACGGCAGCGTATTCCCGATGGAGCTTGCCGTTTCACATATCTCCCGAAAGGGCCAGCCGATGTATGTCGGCCTCGTGCGCGACATTTCCGAGCGCAAGCAGGTGGAAAAATTGAAATCCGAATTCCTTTCCACCGTCAGCCACGAACTGCGCACGCCGCTGACCTCGATTACCGGCGCACTGGGCCTGGCCGTCAGCGGCGTCCTAGGGGAGTTGCCCGGGAAGGTGCGTCATATGGTCGAGATCGCGCACAAGAACAGCCAGCGCCTGGTGCACCTGATCAACGACCTGCTCGATCTGGAAAAAATGGCAGCCGGCAAGATGCCGTTCGACTTGCAGGTCCAGCCCCTGATGCCGTTGGTGACACAAGCCATGGAGGGTATGCACGGATACGCCGACCAGCATCAGGTCCGGCTTGAACAGACCGAAGCGCATGAAGCGGATGTGCGCGTGGATGCCGGTCGTCTGCTGCAAATCCTGAACAACCTCCTGTCAAATGCCATCAAGTTCTCTCCCGAAAAAGGCAGGGTTGAAATCGCCGTGCGCCGGAACAACGATAAGGTACGCGTGGAAATCATCGACCAGGGACCCGGCATCCCGGCGGAATTCCGTACCCGCATTTTCCAGAAATTCTCCCAGGCAGACTCATCCGACACGCGCAAGGCAGGCGGTACCGGACTGGGGCTGGCCATTAGCAGGGAACTGGCCGAGCGCATGAACAGCAGCGTAGGATTCGATGCGAAAGAAGGCCAGGGTTCGAGTTTCTACGTGGAACTGCCCGTGCAGAAAACACTAACGGATACGCAAACGGCGGAAACGGAAGCCGAACCAAGGCAAGACGCACCGCACCTGCTGGTGGTGGAAGACGACCCTGACGTGGCCAGACTGCTCGAGATCATGCTACAGCGGGCAGGGTACCGTGTGGACATGGCGCCAGACGGCAAAACTGCGCTCGCCCGCCTGGAACAGCAGCGTTACGACGCGATGACGCTGGATCTCGTGCTGCCCGATTTGAACGGGACCGAACTGATCCGCCGCATTCGCGACAAAGCCGAAATTTCAGCCATACCCATCATTGTGGTTTCTGCCCACGCCAACGAAGGCAGGCTTGCCATCAATGGCGACTTTGCGGCCATCGACTGGCTCGGGAAACCGGTAGATGAAAAACAGCTCGTTTCCCTGCTGCGCCGCAACTTGAACAATCACCCCGGGCAAAAACCAAAAGTGCTTTATGTCGAAGACGATGGCGACCTCTTCGAAACCATCTCAACACTGTGCCGGGATGAGGCCGACTTCGAAGCCGCGCGCACGATCGCGCAGGCAAAAGAAAAGCTTGCCCTCAACCGTTATGCTCTTGTGGTGCTTGACATCATCCTGCCTGACGGCAGCGGTTGGGAGCTGCTGCCCCTGATCAAGGACATCAAGCCGGAACCGCCAGTCATTGTGTTGTCGGCATCCGAATTGAGCGCCGAGCAAAAAGCAAAAGTACAGGCTGCGCTGGTCAAAACCAGAAGTTCCGGCGAAGAGTTTTTATCCAAACTCAAACGGCAGATCAATCCAACAAAATCCACCCGGGAGGAATAGCATGGGACTCGAACGCATACTTTGCGTGGAAGATGAAGCTGACATCCAGGAGGTGACCAGGCTCGCACTGGAAATGGTCGGCGGCTACGAGGTTATGGTCTGCGGCAGCGGCGAAGAGGCTCTTGAAAAGGCCGGCGGCTTTGCGCCCGACCTCATCCTGCTGGACGTCATGATGCCCGAGATGGACGGGCCAACCACGCTGCGCCACTTGCGCACCGATCCCGCCACGTCGAACATCCCGGTGGTCTTTCTCACGGCAAAGGCGCAGCCGTCCGAAATCGAGCATTTCCGTTCGCTGGGCGCACTGGATGTCATTTCCAAACCCTACGACCCCCTGAATCTGGCCGCCCGGCTGAATGACATCTGGGCCCGCAGCAGGCACTGAACCTACACGCTGCCAGGAATTCAGCCCCTGCCATGACCGACTCCATCCAAGCCACGCTCTCAAGACTGCGGGATGAATTCATCTCGCGCTTGCCTGATCGCCTGGCGACGCTGGAAGAGCTGTTGTCCAAGCTTTCTAGCGGTGAACAGAGTGCAGGTTTTGCCCTGCACCGCGAGGCGCACAGCCTGGTCGGCGCAGCAGGCGTTCATCGCCTGACGGAAATCTCCGAGGCCGCGCGCAAGCTGGAACGCGTGGCGGCAGCGCTGCCCGCAGAAAGCGCGGTAAGCGAAACGCGGATATTCGCCCTGCACAAGGCCCTGGCGCAGCTCATGGCCGTCGCAAAGAATCCTGCCCTGGCATTTGCGCCCCCGCCCTCAACCCGCCGCAGCATGCGCATCCTTGTCGTCGAGGACGATCCGGACCAGGCCCTTTGGCTGCGTTCCGTTCTTGAAGAAACCGGTTACCGGGTTGAAGTATTCAACAGTCTTGGAAGCTGCCGCGAAGCCTGCCGCAATGGGGAAGAACCCGCCGCGGTCATCATGGACATGATGTTCCCCGAGGGCGACAGCGCGGGTGCCGAATTCATTTCCGAAATCAAGTCCCGGCGTCTGTTCCAGGTGCCCGCGATTTTCCTGTCAGTCAGAAACGACATGGAGGCGCGTCTCGCCGCCTACAAGGCCGGCGCCACGCGCTACCTGACCAAGCCGGTGGAACGCGAGGAAATCCTGCGAACCGTTGCCCGTTCGGTCGGTTTCCTTCCCAACAAGCCGTTCCGTGTATTGGCGGTGGACGACGACGCCGACCAGTTGGCTGCCCATGCCCTGCTCCTGCGCGAGGCCGGCATGGAGGTACGCCAGACTTCCAACCCCATGGAAGTGCCGGAGATACTGAAGGATTTCGCCGCCGAAGTAATGCTGCTGGACATGTACATGCCCGAGTGCACCGGCCCGCAGCTGGCGTCGGTGCTGCGCGACGACACCCGGCTGGAACTCATTCCCGTCATCTACCTTTCTTCGGAAGAAGATGTCGAGGTACAGCTCCAGGCCCTGTATCAGGGCGGCGAGCATTTCCTTGCCAAACCCGTGGAACCGCGCAATCTGGTTGCTTCGGTTACCGTGCATGCGCGCAGTTACCGCCAGTCCCAGGAACAGCTTGAAGTCCTGAGCGCCACGCTCTACGAGCGCGAACGCCAGCAGCAGGCCCTGGACGCGCACGCCATCGTCAGCATTACCGACCCCGCTGGCAACATCATCCAAGTCAACGACAAGTTCTGCGAAATCAGCGGTTACAGCCGGCAGGAACTGCTGGGCCAAAACCACAGCATCATCAATTCCGGCGTCCACCCGCCCGGGTTCTTCCACGAAATGTGGCGCACCATCGGGTGCGGGCTTATCTGGCATGACGAGGTCTGCAACAGACGCAAGGACGGCCGCTTCTACTGGGTGGACAGCACCATCGTCCCCTTCCTGGGCGAAAACGGAAAACCCTACCAGTACATTTCCATCCGCACCGACATCACCGCTGTCAAGGAAGCCGAGGAGCGCCTGCGCCGCAGCCAGATCTACGCCAACATCGGCACCTGGGACTGGAACATGGAAACCGGCGATCTGTTCTGGTCGGAACGCATCGGCCCGCTATTCGGCCACCCGGCCGGAACCCTGGACACGACCTACGAAAACTTCCTTGCCGCGGTGCACCCGGATGACCGCCAGCAGGTGATCGACGCCGTCAACGCCTGCGTGGAAACCGGCGCCGAGTACGACATCGAACACCGCTGCGTGT
>JAHENE010000178.1 GCA_024643305.1 Thiobacillaceae bacterium
CCGGGCACTGCGATCCTCGTCGTCTGTGGAATTTTCAGCGCTTGTATCTGCGGCAGTCTGCAAGGGTTGCTTCAACCGCCACACCGGTGCAATGCCCAATTCTTTTAGAACCTGTTCTCGCGGCAAAGTCATAGAACAGCCCTCATCACCAGCGCATCCTCGCGGCCCTGCGCTGCCGGGTAATAGTCCTTGCGCAGCGCAAAAGCCTCGAATCCAAGCTTCTCGTACATGGCAATGGCGGCATCGTTGCTGGGCCGCACTTCCAGAAACAGAACCTTTGACCGTTGCTGGCGCGCGGTTTCCATCGCGTGTTCGAGCAAAATACGTCCCAATCCCTGGCGCCGCCATTCCGGGGCAATGGTGATGTTAAGCAGGTGCGCTTCTTCCAGGACTGTCATCATGACCATGTGGCCAATGATTTCGCCCCCCACTTCATACACCCAGGCGCTGTAACCGGCATGGATGGAATCGATGAAATTACCCGCGCTCCAGGGAAACTCGTAACTATCCTTTTCCAACAGCAACACGGCAGGCACATCAGCATCCCGCATGGGACGGATGATATGGACAAGCTTGAGAACCGCACTCATCGGTAGCCTCTGGCATGACGTTCCTGCGTAGTCATGGCGACCTTGTTGCGCAGGTAGATCGGCTGGGCATCGACGGCATCCCTGCCCTGGCCGCTTGCCAACATGCGCGCACCCAAAAGCGCCACCGCTTCTGCTTCCGGATACTTTGCAGCATCTGTCTTTGCAAGCCGCAAATGACGGGCCAGTTCGCTCTCCAGTATGGCGAAGCCGCTGCCCATGCCCATCCAGTCACTTCCTGGTAACAGGGCAAGTTCGCCGATGGCAGACAGGCAGGGTCCGACAATTGCCAGCCAGTTTTCGCCCTGGCGCTGATAGGCGGCGAAATAAACTTCGTCCAGGCGAGCATCCAGCGCACAGGCCACACGATCATGGCCTGATGCCTCGGCCAGCGCCTCCAGCGTACTGACCGGCATGACAGGAATACTCAAACCAAACGCCAGACCCTGCGCCACGCTGGCAGCGATACGCACGCCGGTAAACGAACCGGGGCCTGCGCCAAAAGCGATGCCATCGAGGTCCTGCAAACGGCAGCCAGCTTCCGCCAACAGGGAGTCGACCCGCGCCAGCAGGATTTCGCTGTGCTTTTGCCCTGCCAGTTCGGCATGCGACAGCATGCCGTCGTCCTGTTTCAGGGCAACGGAACAATATTCAGTGGAAGTTTCGATGGCCAGTACGCGCATAGTGTCATTATAAAGGCCGATCGCCCTTCGAACTCGCCGCTTATAGTGGGTTGTGTGCCGTTGATGGCTATTTCCCGGGTGTTTCCGGTTCCAGCGGCACGAGAATTTCAAACCGGATTCTCTGCCATGGATCGCGTGAATCCAGCAATCTGGATATGCGCGCACGCAGCCTGGTGCCGCCGTCCATGATGCGTGCGATGTCGGCATTTTCCCGACGCGGCACGTAACCCAGCTTCTGCCCATGCCATTCCACCCGTATGGCCTTGGCGTCATAGGGATTGTCGGGTTCGCGCGAAAGCATCAGTTCGTCGCCGACTTTCATTTCATTCCAGAGCGCCTTGCCATGGTGGTACTGGAAACCCGCAAGTGGTGAATCCTGCAACAGTATGTGCGCCTGGGTTTCCGCCCAGACCGGCACACAAAGGAAGAAATAGGCGATAGCAAACCAGCGTTTCAAACCAGAACCTCGGTTTGGAAGAATTCGCGCACCTCATCCAGTTTACGGCTGCGCTTCATGGGCGGCAGAGCATCCAGCACCTTGCGGCCATAGGATTTGCTCATCAGACGAGGGTCGCACAGCATGAGCACGCCGCGGTCGGTCTCGGTGCGGATCAGGCGCCCGGCACCTTGTTTGAGTGAAATCACCGCTTCGGGCAACTGGTAGTCCATGAAGGAGTTCCCGCCTGCTTCGCTGATGCGGGCAATGCGCGCCGCTACCACCGGATCGTCGGGCGGGGCAAACGGCAGCTTATCGATGACAACCACGGACAATGCTTCGCCCGGCATGTCCACGCCTTCCCAAAAGCTCTGGCTGCCCAGCAGTACCGCCCTGCCCGACTGCTGGAAACGCTCAAGCAAAACCTGCTTGGGCTCGTCGCCCTGCGCCAGCACGGGGAAGTCCAGCCCGCGCGACTTGAATGCATCAGCCAGCATGGCGCGGGCGTTATCCATGGCGCGAAGCGAAGTAAACAGCATGAAAGCGCGCCCGCCGCTGGCTTCCAGCACTGGCAACGCGGCATCGACCACTGCCTGTGTATGCTCGCGCGTATTGGGTTCCGGTAGCCCAGGGGGCAGGTAAATAAGCCCCTGATTCGGATAGTCGAACGGGCTGTCCACGCAAAGTGTCTGCGCTTCCTCCAGCCCCAGACGCGAGAGCAGATGCGAGAAATCACCGCCCAGGCTCAACGTGGCTGAAGTCAGCACCCAGGATCGGTTGTCCTGCATGACCTGTTCGCCGAAAATTTTTCCAACGGAAAGCGGCGTTGCATGCAGGGCAAGCGTGCGCCCCATCGTTTCCACCCATCGCACCCAGTCTGCCTGTTCGGTGCCTTGCCAGTTTTCCAGCCGATGGATGAGTTCACTCGCACGTGCATGGCAGGCTGCCAGCTCTTCCGCGCGCTCGGCCTGGGACTTCAAGCCCGCTGCGAGCTCGCCCAGAAGCCTGTTCGTATTTTCCAACGCGCTTGCGAAATCCTCCCGCGACTGCGCAAGCTTTGCCGGCAGGCGCAGACTCATTTCCGGAATGGACATGCGCAGGTTCTTGGCCGCCTTGTCCAGCGCCTCGGCCGCCTGAGCCAGCCCCGGAGTGTCCTTGGCATGAACCAGAGCCGTCTGGCGGGCATCGCGTGCGAGATCAATCATCTGGCCGGTCGTAACAGTCTGGCCGAAGAACAGCGCAGCGGTATCGGCAAGCTGATGCGCTTCATCCAGGATAACGTGGTTGCTTGCGGGCAGAAGCTCTGCCACGCCCTCGTCGCGCAGCCATAAGTCCGCGAAAAACAGATGGTGATTGACCACCACGAGTTCCGCCTCCAGCGCTTCCTTGCGCGCCTTCATCACAAAGCAGTCGCGAAAATGCGCGCATTCGCCGCCCAGACAGTTCTCGCGGCTGGATATTGCGTATTGCCAGGCCGGATGAGTTTCGCGGATACCGGTCGCTTCTGCGCGGTCGCCGCTGTGGCTGGTTGAAGCGAAACGCTGGATTTTGTGCAGCACAGAAGCTTCTTCTGCACTTGCAAACCGGCCGTCTGCCAGGTTGCGCTGCAGATGGAACTGGCACACATAATTGGCCCGCCCCTTCAATAGCGAGGTCTTGACCGGCATGTTCAGAGCTTCGAGCACTGCTGGAATATCCCGCCTGAACAATTGATCCTGCAATGCCTTGGTGCCGGTAGAGACAATTGTTTTGCCCCCGGCCAGCAATGCAGGAACGAGGTAAGCCAGCGTTTTTCCGGTGCCGGTGCCGGCCTCTGCAACCAGTACCCCGCCGGCTTCCTGCGCTTCAGCTATACCTTTTGCCATATCCAGTTGTTGCGACCTGTGCCGGTAATTTGGCAAACGCGAGGAGAACACCCCGGTGGAAGAAAAGATTTTTTCCAGTTCTGTAAAAGCGACCACTATTGCTTTCTGATTCTCGTAATTTGGCAGGAAACCTGACCAATGCCCCTTGCAGAGGGCATTTGATTTTAAATGCGCCTAGTGCTTGCCCGAACGCCAGATGGAAAAGAGAATCCACAAGCTGTTGAAAAAGGCGATGACAAAACCCAGCAGGCCGAAAAAAGGCAGTCCAAAAAGTGTCGGCCCCCCTTCAACGGTCATGATGATGGATGAGCCGATTACCAATGAAGCCGTGAGGATACCCATGGTCAAGCGATTGCTGGCCTGATCCAACTGGTGGCCAAAATGATCCAGCCGCTTGAGGTCGAGATCGATTCTCATGTGCCCGCGCCTCGCCTCGCGCAGCAGGTGCGACAGGTCACGTGGCAGGCCCGATACGATGCCGGCTATTTCCCGCAGGTTCTTGCGTCCGCGGGTGATCAGCGCCTGAGGCGAATAACGGTCTGCAATGACCTTTTCCACAAACGGCGTGACCTGGTCAACCATGTGGTAATCAGGATTCAATTGCTGGCCCAGCCCTTCAAGCGTTATGAAGGTCTTGAACAGCAGCGTCAGGTCGGCAGGCAATACCAGGGAGTTGTCGCGCATGATGGATGTAATGTCCTGCAGCAGGGCGCCAATTTTTACATCCTTTATTTTCAAGTCATCGTAGCTGAACACCAGTTCCGACAAGTCGTGCGCAAGCCGGGTTTCATCGATCTCAGCGTCGCCTGCCCAGTCTATCAACACGTACAGGATGGCTACTTCGTCCCGGTACACCAGGGCATGCAATAGATTGACGATTTCATTGCGGCGCTTTTCGGTGAGATGCCCGACCATGCCAAAATCGATGATGCCGATGCGGTTGCCGGG
>JAHENE010000179.1 GCA_024643305.1 Thiobacillaceae bacterium
GATACACTGTGGACGGATTTTGCCTACGGCAGAAATGCTGTGTATGACGAGGGCCATCACGGCAACGCCATTCTCTCGCGCTATCCGATCCTTTCCTGGGAGAACCTGGATATCTCCAGCCATTTCATGGAGTCGCGCGGCATGCTGCACTGCGAGCTGCATCCGCCTGGCTGGCGTGAACCGCTGCATTGCATCAATGTCCATCTGGCGCTGACAGAAAACGGCCGCAGCCGCCAGGTGCGCATGATCGTCGATCGCATCCGTGAAAGCGTGCCGCAGTCGGCGCCGCTGGTGCTGGCGGGCGATTTCAATGACTGGCGCATGCGTGCCACGCGTTATCTGGCTGACGAACTGGGCCTGAAGGAAGTGTTCGAAGTCACGCATGGCGCGCATGCCCGCAGCTACCCTTCGGTGATGCCACTGTTCTCGCTTGATCGCATCTACGTGCGCGGCCTGGGCGTCAAGACATGCAATGTGCATGCTGGGCCCGTCTGGCACAAGCTTTCCGATCATGCCGCGCTGACGGCGACGCTCCTGCCCGAATGAAAGGCTACTTCGCCGGCAACAGGATAACGCTGCTTAAGAATGGCGCCGAATATTTTCCTGCGCTGGAAGCGGCTTTCGATCAGGCGCAAGAACACATTCACCTGGAAACCTACATCTTCCGTGATGACGAATCCGGACGGCGCATCGCCCAGGCCCTGATGCGTGCAACAGGGCGCGGCGTAAAAATCCACCTGATGGTTGATGGATTCGGCGCGCGCCCCTTACCGGATAAACTATTGCAAGCCATGCGCGATGCCGGCGTACAGGTGCTCGTTCATCGCCCTGAAATATCTCGCTGGCGGCTGCGGCGTTACCGGCTGTGGCGCCTTCACCGCAAGCTTGTGGTTGTGGATGGCAACATTGCTTTTGTCGGGGGCATCAACATCATCAATGATGCGGACTTTTCAGGCATGCCTCCGCAGTATGACTATGCGGTCAAAGTTGAAGGGCCTTTGGTGGGAGAGATTTATGACGCGGTACGGCGCTTGTGGAGTCTCGTCTCCTGGGCGCAATTGCGACGTGCGCGCCCGCGTGATCAAGAACCCAAGATTGCCGTGCCACCAGCTGGAACAATGCACGCCAGGTTTCTGCTGCGCGATAACCTGCGCCATCGCCGGGAAATCGAACGCGCTTATCTGCGTGCAATCGGCAAGGCGCGCCATGAAATCATGATCGCGAACGCCTATTTTCTTCCAGGTACGCGCTTTCGCCATGCCCTGATTGCTGCCGCTGAGCGTGGAGTGCGTGTTGTGGTTTTTGTGCAGGGGCAGACCGATCATGCGATGGCGAATTATGCCAAGCAGGCTTTCTACGGGCGTCTGCTGCGCGCTGGGGTGGAAATATACGAATATCAGAAAAGCGTGCTTCACGCGAAAGCGGCCGTTATTGATGGTGTTTGGGCAACAGTGGGCTCGTCCAACATTGATCCGTTCAGTTTGGTGCTTTCGCGCGAGGCCAACATTGCCGTTTACGATCGCGGCTTTGCCGATGAACTTCGGGAAAGTATGCAGCAGGAAATGGATGGTGGTGCAGTGCGCGTGATGGCGGAATCCCTGGAACGCTTGCCGCGATACAAACGTTTTTTGATCTGGCTAAGTTACGGCATCGTGCGCATGATGATGGGCTTTGTGAACTACCCTCACCACGACCCTAAATCCAGACGCTAATTATTTTCGGAAGGCCCAATTGAACGTGCAGTACAAGCCCATCGCTTGTACTGCACAACAAGATTTTGCAGAGTTTCCGGGGTCGCACAATCCTCGCGGCTTTGCCTGTTACCCTAAAACAATCCCCCGTATCCCTGCATGCTCATGCATCTGGCTCAGAATGCAGTCCAGGCAAAGGCGGATAGCGAATTATTGTCGGAAGCGTTCTGGCTGCTGCCATCAAACTTGTTGTAGTAGGTGTACTGCAATCCCAGGCGCAGATTAATGTTGGGCGCAAGCCATGAATCCGACTTGCCAAACGGCGTCCAGTCAACCTGAAGAACGTAGCCGTTGGAATCCGGCTTGCCGTTTGGGGTATCCCATAAACTGATATTGGTATTGCCACGGACATCAAACAGCCCGGCAGTCACACCATAGGTCTGATCGTAGAAATATGAGGCATTTAGGTCGAGCCGGTTCAGGTGACCATTGCCGAGACCACTAAAGCCGGTGGAACGCGTTTCATGCGTGTAGCTGCCATTCAAAGTGTAGACGTTTTTGGGATCGCCCAGGAACTGGTAGGAGCCATCCACGCCGACATCGCGATACTTGTCGTAAGGTCCGCCGCTCGTGCGGTCAGGTTTGATGTCCGCATCCATACCGAACAGGCCAAGGGTATAAAAATGGTTGCCCAGATTGTTCTGGTACCCAAGGCGCCAGTAGGGAGCAAGCCCGTTGATCCTGCCTACGTCATCCGCCACATCCTGAAGATCATTGACTCTACCAAGGAATTTCTGTGACAGCGAACGATACCCGCCAAGTTCCGCATACCAGGTCTGATCCCACAACCCATAAGCGTTCAGCCCAACAACCTGTTGCCCCAGCATGTCGTCCAGCATTGTGGTGTTGGTCGGGGATGACGTGAGATCAGCGGCAGTAAAGGGGAAACGCCATGCGCCCATAGTGTTGGTGGGATTGGTAAGCGACGGGTTGTTGTTGAGTGACACTCCTGCCGTCAATTCCTTACCGTTCACGGTAAATGCGTGAGCAAGGCGGATGTCAGCCTGGTCCAGCGATGAGTAAAGGTCAACGCCAGAATAGGTGGTCTGGACAAACGCTCCAAGGTTGGGCGCGAGTTTGCCGGCCACAAACAACGAGACCTCCTGCAGCACGGCATTATTGTTGGTCTTGAAATGTTCCGGGTCTGCCAAGTCGCTGCTGTTGTGCGTCCAGTTTGCAACCACCATGCCGGAGAGAGGGACCAACCACTTCGGGCTGTTGCCATCTGCATAGCCACGCAGCTTGAAGTTCATGCCATACGGCGTCAGTTGCGGGCCAAAAGCACCCACATGGCAGGAGGCACAATCCGCGCCGGTCTGACGGGAGAAACTTGGCATGGCCTGGGCCGCGCTCATCACGAGCAGGTTCAGGGCGAGCAGCGCGCCAATGAACCTCAAGAGCCTCAGTAAAAGGGTGGACGAAATTGCTTTGTTTAATAACGGCACCATGGGACGTACTCCAGAACAAGGAACAGGTTGATTTAATACCTAAGTCCACCATGAATACCGACTTGGGTACCCGCATTTATCTCTCAGGAGATATGCTTCATTAACTACATTAACACCTTAAATGATGAATAGTTGGCAGAAGCAGCATTTTGTTTTCATTCGAAGTAGACCTTAAGTATTTCTTAACTTAAGGCTGCTCTGATAGCGGGGTGTTATTGCTGGAATGGGGTGGCTGTCTGAAGCGTTGCTTAGCTGCGTTGAAAAGCGCATCTCTCGCACGAAGAAATACCCCAGATTTATTTATGTCGGTCTGGATTGATTCGGACAAATGCTGGGATGCGAATAGGCGCGTGAAAGGGGAAGTATCACGCGGACTGGCCATGCAAGCGCATGGCCAGGTGAAGCGACTAGCGCAATGTCATCAAGTACGCAGTCAAATCTTCGCGGCTGCGCGCATCGGCCAATCCACCGTAGAACATTTTTACGCCGGGAATGACTTTCTGGGGTGCGACAAGGTAAGCCTCCAGCATTTCCTCATTCCATTGAACGCCACTGTTTTTCATGGCATCGGAATAGTCGAAGTTCTCTCCGCTGCCAGCCTTGCGGCCGACGACACCAAACAGCGAAGGGCCTATCTTGTTTTTGTTTGGCATGGCGCTGTGGCATGCAGCGCATTGTTCGGCAAAAACACTGTTTCCGTGCCCAGGGTTGCCTGATGCTTGGGCGGCTTGGGTTGCCAAACCTGCCAGCGGGAGCACAAGCGCAAGAATAAGATTTCGTTGATTCTTCATGTAAGCATCCTTTTAGAAAGCGGTCCAGGCAAAAGCCGAAAGGGTGTTGTTGTCATGTGCGCCATCACTGGTGCCATCGAACTTGTTGTAATAGGTGTACTGCAAACCCAGGCGCAGATTGGCCCATGGCGCCATCCAGGAATCTTCCTTGCCGAATGGCGTCCAGTCAGCCTGGAGAATGTAGCCGTTGGAATCCGGCTTGCCGTTGGCGGTACCCCATAGATCGATATTGGTGTTGCCACGAACATCAAACAGGCCGGCGGTCACACCGTAAGTCTGCCTGTAGAAATATGAAGCATTCAGGTCAAGCCGGTTCAAGTGGCCATTGCCGACATCGCTAAAGCCGGTTGAACGGGTCTCATGGGTGTAGCTGCCGTTCAGGGTATAGGTGTTCTTGCGGTCACCCAGGAACTGGTAGGACGCATCCACGCCGACATCGCGATACTTGTCGTAAGGGCCGCCGCTCGTGCGGTCCGGCTTGATGTCCGCGTTCATGCCAAACAAGCCAACCGAGTAGGACTGCTTGCCC
>JAHENE010000180.1 GCA_024643305.1 Thiobacillaceae bacterium
ACCAGCAGGATCACCACTACCGGCACCTCGAAGGTCACACCGAAAGCAATGAAAAGCGTCATCACAAAATCAAGATAGGCGCCAATGTCCGGGGCAAAACTCACGCCTTCCGGCGTTGCGCCGGCCAGGAAACCGAACACCACCGGAAATACCAAGAAATAGGCAAATGCCATGCCGGTAAAGAAAAGAACCACGCTTGCCACCAGAAGCGGCAATGCAAGCTTGCGCTCATGCTGATACAAGCCGGGGGCAATAAATGACCACAACTGGTACAGCACAAAAGGAAGCGCGATCAGAAAGGCCGTCATCATCGCAACCTTCACTGGTATGAAGAAGGTTGACGCGACCGCAGTGGCAATCATGTGGCTGCCTTGCGGAAGCTTCGCGATCAGCGGCTGGGCCAGCAGGGTGTATAGATGATTCGCCCAGGGAAACAGGCAGATAAATATCAGGATGACCGCGGCCACTGCCCGCAACAGGCGGTCACGCAATTCGATCAGATGGGTAATGAAGCTTTCCTGCTTCTCAGGCGCGTCACTCATGCCTTGGATTCCGGCGTACCGGTTGTCTCTGTATGTTGTTCGTCCTCTTCGAATTCAGTCAGGAGGCTGGCTGGCTCGGATTCGGATATGGATTTGGCGGCCTCTTCAATCGGATTCACCACCTCGTCCTGCATGGTGAACTCTGCTTCTTGAACGCCTTTCTCAACTCCGCCCGCAGCCTGCTCGACAGAGTCCTTGAAGGCATGGCCGGCCTTCTGCAGCTCTTCCAGCTCCATCTCGCGGCTGATGTCGGACTTGACGTTGTTCACATAACGCTGGAAACGGCCGAATAAATGGCCGGCGGTACGCGCCACCTTGGGTAGGCGTTCGGGTCCAATGACCAGCAAGGCCACTACCCCGACGAGGAGAAGCTCGGAAAAGCCGATATCAAACATATAAGCGAAGCAGGAAGGACAAAGGGCAAAAGGGAAAATAACAGGGCATCACTCCAAACCCTGAGAACATCCACCTCACTCAAGAGTTCTGCTTGTCTTTCACCTCGACATCAATGGTGCGGCCCGACTCTTCATTTGTGTCGGTCTTATCGGCGATCTTGACGTTCTCATCCTTCACTGCATCCTTGAAATTTTTTACCGCGCCGCCCAGATCGGTTCCGATGTTACGCAATTTCTTGGTGCCAAAAACCAGCAACACGATCAACAGAACAATCAGCCAATGCCAAATACTGAAACTACCCATGTCAGTCTCCTTGAAATAATCAGTTAAGCGGCCGGGCCGCCGCCAAACACATGCACATGTATATGAAACACTTCCTGACCCCCTCCCCGCCCGGTATTTACCAGGGTCTTGAAGCCGCTGTCCAGTCCCTGCTCATAGGCCAGTTTGGGCGCAAGCAGCAGGATCTTGCCCAGAAGCGCCTGATGCTCCGGGCCGGCATCCGCAAGCGAAGCAATATGCAACTTGGGGATAATCATGAAATGCACCCGCGCAAACGGGTTGATGTCGTGAAACGCAAAGACATCATCATCTTCAAAAACCTTGCGCGAGGGAATCTCGCCGGCAATGATTTTGCAGAAAATGCAATCGCTCATGATTTCCTTGAAGCTTTCTCTTCCAGGCCGGACACACCCTCACGGCGCGCCAGTTCCTCCAGCACATCCTGTGCCGACAGCCCCTTGTAGGACAGCAGCACCAGGGTATGAAACCACAAATCGGCCACTTCGTAGATGATCTTTTCGTTCCGGTCGTCCTTGGCCGCCATGACGGTCTCGGTGGCTTCTTCGCCTATCTTCTTGAGGATGGCATCCAGACCCTTGGCGTAAAGCTTGGCCACATAGGAAGAATCCGGTTCAGCCGCCTTGCGGGCTTCCAGCATCTCCGTCAGTCGTTTGAGAATCTCGTCGCTCATTTTTTGTATATCTCGTTCGGGTCTTTCAGCACCGGGTCTACGGCTTCCCACACATTGTTTCGCAGCACCCGGTAAAAACAGCTTTCTCGGCCTGTATGACATGCAATGCCGCCCTGTTGTTCCACTTGCAGGACAATCACGTCCTCGTCGCAGTCAAGGCGAATCTCGCGCACTTTCTGCACGTGGCCTGATTCCTCGCCTTTGTGCCATAACTTGTTACGTGAACGCGACCAGTAAATTGCCTCGCTCTTCTCGGCAGTGAGCGCCAGCGACTCGCGGTTCATCCAGGCAACCATGAGGATACGCCCGCTTTCGGCATCCTGCGCGATAGCCGGCGCCAGGCCTTTTTCGTCCCAACGGATTTCGTCGAGCCAGTTCATAACCTGACCTCGATGCCATGCTGCTTCATGTAGCGCTTGGCCTCGTCCACGGTGTATTCGCCAAAATGGAAGATGCTGGCAGCCAGCACAGCATCGGCATGGCCGATCTTCACCCCATCCACGAGGTGCTGCAAGTTGCCAACGCCGCCACTGGCGATAATGGGGATGTCGACTGCATTGGAAATCGTGCTCGTCAGTTCCAGATCGAAACCGCTCTTGGTGCCATCTCGATCCATGGAAGTCAGCAGCAGTTCGCCAGCGCCGAGACTCTCCATTTTCATGGCCCATTCGACTGCATTCAGGCCTGTCGGCTTGCGCCCGCCATGGGTGAAAACTTCCCAGTGGTCACCCATGCGCTTGGCATCGATGGCGACGACAATGCACTGCGAACCAAAATAGCCCGAGGTTTCCGCCACCAGTTGAGGATTGGTCACCGCAGCGGTGTTGATGCCAACCTTGTCAGCCCCCGCATTCAGCAAACGGCGCACGTCTTCCACCTTGCGAACGCCGCCACCCACCGTCAGGGGAATGAACACCTGTTCGGCAACAGCTTCGATGATATGCAGGATGATGTCGCGCTCGTCGGAACTGGCGGTAATGTCGAGGAAGGTCAACTCGTCTGCGCCGGCATCGTTGTAGCGCTTGGCAATCTCAATCGGGTCGCCCGCATCCTTCAGTTCGACGAAATTGACACCCTTGACCACGCGCCCGGCAGTTACGTCCAGACAGGGGATGATGCGTTTGGCTAGCATTATTCTCCGTAGACCTTGCCGGCCAGCTCGTCAGCCATTTTCTGCGCTGCCGCGAAATCCAGCGTGCCCTGGTATATGGCGCGGCCGGTAATAGCGCCCATGATGCCCTCGGCGGCGACAGCGGAAAGATTCTTTACATCATCCAGATTGGTGATGCCACCGCTGGCGATGACGGGAATGTGCAGTGCCTGTGCAAGCTTGACGGTGGCCTCGATATTGACGCCGGTCAGCATGCCGTCGCGGCCGATATCTGTGTAAATCACGGCTTCCACACCGTAATCCTGGAAGCGCTGGGCGAGGTCGATGACATCGTGATCGGTCACCTTGGACCAGCCGTCCACGGCTACCTTTCCGTCCTTGGCATCCAGACCGACGATGATGTGGCCGGGAAAGGCGTCGCAAGCTTCATGCAGGAAGCCGGGGGTTTTCACTGCGGCAGTACCAATGATGACGTAGCGTATACCGTCGTCGATGTAACGTTCGATGGTGTCAAGATCGCGGATGCCGCCGCCCAACTGCACGGGGATTTCATCGCCCATTTCCTGGACGATGGCCTTGATTGCTTCTTCGTTGACCGGTTTGCCGGCAAATGCCCCATTCAGGTCCACCAGGTGCAGGCGACGTGCGCCCTGCTTGACCCAGTGCCGAGCCATGGCGGCGGGATCTTCGGAAAACACAGTGGCGCGATCCATTTCGCCCTGTTCGAGACGGACGCAGTGTCCGTCCTTGAGATCGATTGCAGGAATAATCAGCATGATGCAGTCAGGAAAAAAATAAACGTCTAGTTAAGCGCAGGTGGCACCGGCAACGTCACAGGCCGATAGTGTATTGAAAGGATCCCAGGTGATGAAATTGCCCAAAAGCGTTAATCCCGCCTGGGCGCTTTTCTCCGGATGAAATTGCACAGCAAAGATATTACCCGAGGCAACGGCCGAGGTGAATGGGAACGGATAGTGCGAGAAGCCTGCTACATTCTCGGGCGTGGCAGGCTGCACGAAATAACTGTGCACATAATAAAAACGGCTGCCGTCCTCGATGCCTGCCCACAGGGGGTGCGCCATGGCCTGGTGGACGTTGTTCCAGCCCATGTGCGGCACCTTGAGTTTTTCGCCTTTTTCGTCGTGCATGGCTTCTTTCGGGAAGCGAACCACCTCACCCTTGAAAACCCCCAGGCAGGGCGTGTCGCCCTCCTCGCTATGCTCGAACAAGACCTGCAAGCCCATGCAGATACCGAGAAAGGGCTTGGTGCGTGCAGCTTCGCTGATCACTTCGCGCAAGCCGCGCGCATCGATCTCGCGCATGCAGTCGCGCGCCGCGCCCTGGCCGGGAAACACGACCCTGCCCGCCGACAGAATCTCGTCGGGGTCGGAAGTCACTTTCACAGTCGCGCTGGGTGACACGTACTCCATCGCCTTGTCCACCGAGCGCAGGTTGCCCATGCCGTAATCGACCACGGCAATGTCAA
>JAHENE010000181.1:0-2248 GCA_024643305.1 Thiobacillaceae bacterium
CGGGCAGCTCAAGTCCAGAGAGCACTCCGCTTCCAGCGTCGGCATCAACACGCGCTTTTCCGGATTGAGAATTTTTGCGGTCTCGCCCATGAAGCGAACGCCGGCAACGATGATGGTTCGGGCCGGATGCTCATGGCCAAAGCGGGCCATTTCCAGCGAATCCGATACCTTGCCTCCGGTCTCCTCGGCCAGGTCCTGAAGATCCGCATTGGTGTAGTAATGCGCCACCAGCACGGCATCCTGCTGTTTCATCAGCGCCTTGATCTCGGCTTTGAGCGCCGCACGCTCGGCATCGCTTAGCTGCTCTTCGACCACCTGCGGCACGCTGATGCGTTCCATAAACTGTAAAGCACTTACCTGCATGGTCACTTCTTTCAATTGGACAGGCGAATTTAAGGCTCTTGCCGCACCTTGTAAACCGGAATTTTTGTCCGCAGTGCGGGATAATATTACCCATGCAACAACTGCTGCTCGACATCCGGCCCTTAGCCAAGCCAACACTGGACAATTTCATCCCCGGGCCAAACCGGGAATTGCTGGATCACCTCAAACGCTGGCTTAAAGGCGAATCAACCGATACTGTCATTTATATATGGGGGCCGCCTGGCAGCGGCAAGACCCACTTGCTTCACGCCTTGGCCGATGCGGCAGGCGGCAAGCTTTGGAGCCGTGCCGACGAAATCGCCCCGGATCTGCCGCTGATTGCCATGGACGACGTGGACGCGCTTTCCGAAGATGCTCAAATTGACGCCTTCGATGCCTTCAACCGCGCCAAAGCACAAGGGCAACTCTGGATCGCAACCGGTCAAAACGCGCCCGCCGGGCTCAATGTGCGCGAAGACCTGCGCACCCGCCTCGGCTGGGGTCTGATCTACCGCCTGCTTCCCTTGAGCGACGAAGACATGCAGGCCGCGCTGATCAAACATGCACAAGGATCGGGGTTCGATCTCGACCCATCCATCGCCGCCTGGCTGCTGACGCGCGAAAGCCGTGACCTCGGCCGCCTGCTGCAAATCGTCGAAGCGCTGGACCGCTACAGCCTGCAGCACAAACGGCGCATTACGCTGCCATTGTTGAAAGAAATCCTGCCCTGAAGGTGCTGTCCAAACGGTCGACGTGCTGAATGAATATTTCTTCGCATAAGCAAATTGGCTTGACTGTCTATTGTGCGCGCGCAGGCGACCATAACGATCGCGCCATGCCGGGAGCAGTCGCCGTGGGCAAGGCGCTCTCAGAACGTCTTGCCATTTTTGCCGCCACCATCGGCAAGCCTGACCTTGCACTCAATGCCGATTGGGAAACAGAACTGGCAACAGCAAAGCCTGCACTTTTGGCATTGGCCAATCATCTCGATGGCCTGTTCAAGAATGGTTGTGTTTCGATTTCGGCATTGAGCCGTTGCGCGGTTTCGTTAAGCACGCTGCCGGTATTGATGCGCCATCGTCCGGATGCGTGCGTGGTTTGGCTGGATGCGCACGCGGACCTGAACACGCCGCAAACGACCTTAAGCAATTATCTGGGCGGAATGTCCCTGGCCGGTCCCGCAGGATTGTGGGACTCGGGCCTGGGCAACGGGCTGCCGCTGGCCAACATCGTTCTCGTAGGCACACGCGACCTTGACCCGCCGGAACAGGTGCTGGTGGATTCAGGCGCGGTCAGGCTGGTGCCCGTGGGGAATGACATGCTTACTCAACTCCGCAGTGCCATTGCCGGCCGCCCTGTCTACATCCATCTGGATTGCGATGTGCTCGAGCCCGGTATTGTGCCCACTAATTATCGTGTGCCGGGCGGCTACTCGCTCTCCGAACTTCACGCCGCCTGCGAGGTGCTGGCGGAAGCTGAATTGATCGGCCTGGAAATCGCAGAGTTCGAATATGCCTGGCCGGACGGAACACCCGTTTCGCCGGATGCGCTGCTGGACGCGCTTGAACCGGTCATTTCCCGGCTTGATACCCCGCGTTAACGCCAGCTTCTAAACCCTGGCAAAAATCAGGCTTGCTGATTCTGCCCGGCAACTTCCTTGCGCACTTGATCCATGTCCAGGGCCATGACCTGCCCCAAGAGTTGATCCAATGCAGATGCCGGCAGCGAGCCCGGCTGGGAGAAAATGATGATTTGCTCGCGGAACACCATCAAGGTGGGAATGGAACGGATATTGAAAGTCGCGGCCAGGTTTTGTTCGACTTCGGTATTGACCTTGGCGAACACGACGCCCTCATGCTTTTCGGAAGCCGCCTCGTAAGTGGGT
>JAHENE010000181.1:2258-4500 GCA_024643305.1 Thiobacillaceae bacterium
GCAAACGCGCGGCAGGGGCCGCACCAGGGTGCCCAGAAGTCGATAATCACAACATCATTGCCTGTGATGGTTTGTTCGAAGTTGTCGTTGTTGAGTTCTATAGTTGCCATGGGCTGCTCCGCAAGGTTCTTAATAAAAATAAAGCGCAGTGGGCCTGCGCGTCAGGCACCACCGTAACATGGCCCGCATCCGCCATGCAAACGCGCCTTTCAGGTATTTTGGGCTCGTCTGCCGGATATCAATGTGTAGGCAACGGGAATCACGAAAAGGGTCAACAAGGTGCCCAGCAACAAGCCGCCAACGATGACCCAGCCGATAGGCGAACGCGACTCGGCGCCGGCACCAGTGGCGATGGCCAGGGGCACCGCACCCAGCACCATAGCGGCGGTAGTCATGAGAATGGGGCGAAGCCTGCGCCCAGCGGCTTCAACGACGGCCTCCCTCGTCGATAGCCCTTGGTCGCGCAACTGGTTGGCAAACTCGACAATAAGAATGCCATGCTTGGTAATCAAGCCCACCAGCATAATGAGGCCGATCTGACTGTAGACATTAAGCGTACCCCCACTGAATCTCAGCGCCAGAAGGGCACCAGTCATGGCCAGCGGCACCGTCAACATGATGACGAGCGGTCCGCGGAAACTTTCGAATTGCGCCGACAACACAAGGTAGATGAAAACCAGTGCCAACGCGAAGGTCACAAGCAGGGTTTTGCCGGATTCACGGAATTCGCGCGACTGACCATCCAGTGTGGTCTGAAAGCTGGCTGGCAGGGTTTCCTTGGCCGTCTGATCCATGAAGGTCAACACCTCGCCCAAGGTGTAGCCGGGTGCAATATTGGCGGAAATAATAGCAGCGCGCTGGCGGTTGAAGTGGTTGAGTTCTTTGGGGGCAACTGTTTCCGAGACCGTTACCAGATTGGACAACTGGGTCAGCGCGCCATCCGCACCGCGCACGTACACCACGCCCAGATCCTGGGGAGAAGCGCGGTCTTTGGCTTCCAGTTGCACGATCACATCGTATTGCCTGCCCTCGCGCTTGAAACGTGTTGTCTGGCGCCCGCCCATCAAGGATTCCAACGTGCGTCCGATCGTGTCCACACCGACGCCCATGTCAGCGGCCTTGTCACGGTTGACCGTAACCGATAACTGGGGTTTGTTGAGCTTGAGGTCGGTATCGGCGTTGATCAGGCCTGGATAGTCACGCACCTTGGCCATGAGTTTTTCCAGCCCGGCATCCAGATCCCGGTAGGTTGGCGCCTGCACCACAAATTGCAGGGCCGGGTTGCGGAAGTTTTGTCCCAGCGACGGCGGGTTGATGGGGAAGGCCAGCACTCCCGGCATGGACACGAACATGCGCGGCCCCAGTGACTGGGTAATATCCATCTGGCTGCGGGTGCGTTCTTCCCAGGGTTTGAGCGTCACAAAAGAAAGCGCGGTATTGACGGGGTTGGGCCGCTCAAGCCCTGGCGCCACGACGACGAAGGCTGCATTAATTTCCGGCACCGTCTTATAGATTTCTTCGAGCTGGTGGGCGTACTGGTCTGTGTACGCCATGGTCGAACCCTCCGGCGCCAGCATGAAGCCAATGAAAAAGCCGCGATCCTCAGTTGGCGAAAGCTCGGATTTGAGTGATTTCAGAAGTCCCCAGGCACCCAGAGCAACCAGCACAAATACCAATACAGTGAGCCAGCGCACATTGAGTACATGGCCCAAGACACTGCGGTAAATACTGTTCACCCCATTCAGGACTTTCTCGCCAAACATGAACAGGGCACCATGACGCGCTTCATGCTTGAGCAGCCTGCCGCACATCATTGGCGTAAGTGTCAGCGCCACGAAGCCGGACACCAGCACAGCCGCTACCACGGTCAAGGCAAATTCCGCGAACAACTTGCCGGTATTCCCCTCTGCAAATGCCAGGGGCGTAAACACCGAAGCAAGCGTCAGCGTCATTGCAACCACTGCAAAACCAATTTCCTTCGAGCCCTGCAAGGCAGCCTGCAAAGGTGGTATGCCTTCTTCGATATGGCGGTAAATGTTTTCCAGCATGACGATGGCGTCGTCCACCACCAGGCCGATGGCCAATACCAGGCCCAGCAGCGTCAGGACGTTGATAGTAAAACCGAAGGCATACAGGAAAGCGAAGGCGCCGATAATGGAAACCGGGATGGTTACGAAAGGAATCAGCGTGGCTCGCCAGGAACGCAGGAACAGGAAAATCACCGCAATGACCAGAACCAGGG
>JAHENE010000182.1 GCA_024643305.1 Thiobacillaceae bacterium
GTGTGATGTCTGCGTACCTTGCGTTCCATGACATACCCCTTTCAGAGCTAGTATGCCCTTTCCTGGCTGTCCATCAAACGTGGGTAGGTTCACATATACGGCCAGAAGCTGCCTTAAATGGAAGAAGACTTAGATGTCGGTTCTTAGCCAGGAAGCTGCCATACGACTAGGCCAAAATCGTATTTTTGCACTTGCCATTTCGTACATTAGTAGTCGGGCAGGAACCTTTCAGATGCTGCCCCCTTTAAACTGTCGGCAACGAAGATTGGTAAACCTGGGGTAAGTTATGACATTCCTTGATCTGAGTGATGAGGCATTAATGCTGGCACTCTGTGTGCGGCCAGAGAATTTAGAAGAGCCTGCTAGATGGTGCAGAGAAATACGTGCTTTAGCTAGAGCTATCAATGAGGGCCCAAAGACGACTGAGGAAGCCGAGGAACTGATGAGGATTGGCGACAGACTGAGAGATGAAGCTCTTAGCGAATGATCATTTGTCTGCTTTTGTCTGCGGATTCATCCTGACCTTGCACTATTTGTTGTCCTCAAGGGAGTATCAACCATGAGCACCACTTCAAGTACCTATGGCTCAGAATCGTTCTGCCACGCATGTGCGGATGGCCGTGGGTTGCTAGACAACCTGTATCTTACCAGTACCGCACCAAGCAGTTATCAAATCGAAAAGGCAAGAAAACATGTGGGCCCTGCTTCTACTTCAACAGGCATGAATTCAGTTCTCAATTCCGGAAGCACAGTTGAATACGATCATTTAGCGCATGAAGCCTTACAAAATGGAATTTTAGTAATTGAGCCAAATGGTGCTCGTTCGCTAATCTACCTGTCGACTGTTAACCTAGGAACTCGCTTCGAAGCGAGTTCTCCAAAAAATAGTTTGGATTCTTTCCGGTGGGTGTTGTCTACTGGCTCATCTTTGGCTCATGGTTACCCTGTAAGCTCAAAGGAATACAGCGGGCTCATGTGCTCTGGCTGCGGGTGCGCAATAAGCTCATGAAATCGAGTCTAACCATTTTGAACCGGAAGCTACGATACGGCCACACAGTGTTCTGAAGTATCGTGGCCAGCGCCGGTTAATAGAACGTTGGGCGCCGAAAAAGGGGAAAATTTCAATGAGCCTATTTTTTTGGAAGAAAAAGAAAGGTCCCTCCCTTGAAGAGTTAAGTTGGAATCTTATGGTTACCGCTATTGATCCTGATAGATGCTGGGAAACCGCATCACTTTTCAGAACAACCAGTGTTCCAAGTAATGTACTCACATGTGAAACTGCATTTCTAATGGGAAGTATCGTGAGAGATATTATTCGCAAGGTAATTCCTGAGGAAAATCAAAAGCAGGCACTCGTATCTGCTGAATCGGCCTTTTTCAAGAGTTTCGACGATCAGTCTGAGGAGGAACTCCCATTAGAAATGAAGAAAGTTTATGGTGAAGACAAATTAGGACATGTTGCTCGTATTGCTCTAGTCGCTTATGGAGAGCAAAGCGATATGCTGTTCTTAACTGCTCCTATCTTTGTAAGACGTATAAAAGGTGATCCAAGAATGGTTTTTGAGGTATCACCATTGCTAGAAGAACGACAAGAGTTGCTTGCCAAAGTATTTAAAGAATTAATTAGTTGATTACGCACAACAAAAGGCGCCACATGGACGACCCAAAGCATCATTCATATTCCGCTTTATTGGGCGCCAGTGCGCGTTACATTTAAAGTCCTCTCCCTGGCCCACAGCAGACATTAGTTGGAGGTGGCCGACCGTCTCGTATGGGTCCAGACTGTGTAAAAACTCACTAAAAGTCGGCGCGGCTGCCAGAGATTTGTTTTTGCCGCTCGTCAACGGCCATCAAGCTCCTTAGAGCAGCAGAAATTTTACGGTCAGTGATTTCCGGGTTGTTCAGCAGAAGCGCTTGCCAGTCCAAGGCAAGCGTTCAAATGAAGGGCCTCAGGCCCTCATCGCCTCCATCAGCGTACCCGTTCCAAGAATCGTCATTGCGCGCTTGAGGTTATAGGCGAGCACATGCAGGCTCATTTCCGTGCTGACCCGTTCCAGGCCCTTCGTCAGGAAATGCGTTGCCCCCATCCACGCCTTCAACGTTCCGAACGGGTGTTCGACCGTCTGGCGCCGCACCCGCATCATGTCCGGGTTATGGTCAAGGCGCTTCTGCAGCGATTCAAGCACCGACTCATGTTCCCAACGGCTCACTCTTCGCGCAGAACTTGGCGTGCATCGGCTCTTGATCGCACATTGCTGGCAATTAGAGCTCCAGTAGCGGTGGATGGTATGGCCGGCCTCGACGCCTGAGAAGCGCCAGATCAGGCGCTCGCCAGCGGGACAGCGATACTCGTTCTTCTCGGCGTCAAAGATGAAATCCGCCTTGTCGAAGCGCCCCTCGGACTTGGCGCTGGAGGTCGTCGGCTTGGGCAGATAAGTGGTGATGCCGGCTTCATGGCAGGCCAGGATTTCATCGCCACTGAAGTAACCGCGATCGGCAACGGTGCAGAGTTCATCAGTACCCATTGCACTGCGCGCCTGCTTTGCCATCCTGGCCAGCTGGCTGCGGTCATGTCCGACATTGGTGACTTCGTGCGCCACAATCAGATGATGTTTGGTGTCGACAGCAGTCTGGACGTTGTAGCCAACCATGCCGCTGCCCCGGCCGCTGGTGGCCATGGAGCGCGCATCAGGGTCGGTCAGGGAGATTTGTTTGTCCGGTGCCGCCTGTAACCTGGCTTCCATCTCACGCAACTGCTCCATCTGTTGTTTCAGGAGAGCGATCTTCTCGTTCAAGCGAACGGTCTTGGCTTCGGCAATCTGCGGCTCGGCACGATCAGCGGTATCCAGTGCTTTCAGATACCGGGCAATGCTTTCTTCGATTTGCTCCCGGCGGCGTTCGATCTTGGCGGTGGTGAAGTTGCGGTCGCGGTTGTTGACGGCCTTGAACTTGCTGCCATCAATGGCAACCATTGCTTCGGTAAACAGGTTCAACTGACGGCAGAGCAGGACAAACTGGCGGCAGACGTTGCGGATGGCCTTGCCGTTGTCTTTGCGGAAGTTGGCGATAGTCTTGAAGTCGGGCATCAGACGCTCGGTCAACCACATCAGCTCGACGTTGCGCTGCGCTTCCCGTTCCAGGCGGCGGCTGGATTGAATTCGATTGAGGTAGCCATAGATGTAGATCTTGAGCAGCACCGCTGGGTGATACGAGGGCCTGCCGGTAGCAGCCGGTTCGATGCCTTCAAATCCTAGTTGGCCAAGATCGAGTTCATCGACGAAGATATCAATTACCCGGACGGGATTGTTCTCGGTGATGTAGTCGTCGAGCAGTTCAGGGAGTAGTGTGCTTTGAGTTCGGCTCTCGCCTTGTACAAAACGCTTCATCTGGATGCCCCAAAACGCGATAGGCAATTATCCAGTTATTGGGCGCGTTTTTACACAGTCTGGGTCGATAGCCGTATCTATCTTTAATCAGGACCAAATCAATCCGCTTCTCGCTCCGCCGAACAGCAATGTGAAGCCGCTTCTGGCTCGCTCACCAATACCTGTCCAGTAATGGGGTTGGGCCGGTAGGTGGTGCAGCCTTTCAGTCCATTTTCGTGCGCGTACTGGTAAATCGACTGGAACGAATCGAACGCGTAATTGGCCGGTATGTTGATGGTCTTGGAAATGGCATTGTCCACCCAGGGCTGGAGCGCGGCCTGCATGTCGAGATGGCGGTAGGGTGAAATTTCCTCGGCCGTGACAAAGGCTGGGGTAAGCGTCTTGTCGCCATGCAATTGCCGGAACATGGCATAGGCAAAATCGGTGACGGCATACTCGTGCAATTCGCCGTCCATTTCATGGATGCGGCGCCGGTATTCGTACTGGAAGACAGGCTCCAGGCCGCTGGAGACATTGTTGGCCAGCAGGCTGATGGTGCCGGTAGGGGCAATGGCAGTGAGGTGTGAATTGCGGATGCCGTCTTGCGTGATGCCAGCACGGATGGCATCTGGCAGGTTGCTGACAAAAGCGCCCTGCAAATGTTTGTCTCGGTTCAGCAGTGGAAAGCTGCCTTTCTCCCGGGCGAGTTCGATGGATGTGCGATAGGCCGTTTCGCAGATGCGTTGCATGATGGCCGCGGCAGTCTGGAGTGCCTCACCGCTGTCATATCGCTGGCCCAGCATGATGAGCGCATCGCCCAGGCCGGTGATTCCAAGTCCGATGCGTCGTGTGGCGTGTGCTGCCTGCGCCTGCTTCTCCAATGGAAAACGAGACAGATCACAGACGTTGTCCAGCATGCGTGTGGCCAGTGAAGCGGTTTCCTCCAGCGCTTTGTAATCAATGGCAGCCTTGTCGGAGAACGGCGCAGTAATGAAGCGGGTGAGATTGATCGAACCCAGGTTGCATGCACCGTAGGGTGGCAGGGGAATCTCGCCGCACGGGTTGGTGGCGGCAAGCTTTTCTGCATACCAGAGATTGTTCAGTGCATTGATGCGAT
>JAHENE010000012.1:0-3379 GCA_024643305.1 Thiobacillaceae bacterium
CAAGGATGCTGATTCCGGAAATGTTGTAGATGCTTCGCAGCAAGCCGCGCCGTCATCACGAGAACGGATCGTCGGCATGCAGGCGAATCTGTTTCCTCAACAGACTTGGGTGCCACCGCCCCCGCCGCCCAAACCCTTCGTTGCTCCACCACCACCGCCACCCCAGCCCCCGCCCTTGCCATTCAAGTATCTTGGGCGCTGGGTCGAGGGTGGCAAGCAGACCCTGTTTCTCGCGCAGGGCGAGCAGCCCATCCCCATCAAGTCGGGGCAGGTGCTGTCAGCCGACTGGCGAGTGGACGAAATCACCGACAGGACAGTAGTGTTCACCTACCTGCCGCTTAACATGCAATCGATTCTGGGATTTACGCCATGAACAAGGCTTTAACAATTGCCATCTTCTCTGTGATGCTGGCCAGTTGCGCCAGTGACCGCGCTTTCCGTGAAGGAGAACGCCTGCTTGCCCAAGGCCAGACAGAAGAGGGGCTTGGTCAGCTAGAGCAAGCGATCAAGGAAGCGCCGAACAACGTGCAATATCGCACGGCCTACATCAACGCCCGTGAAGCGTATCTGGGACGCCTGCTCGCGCAAGCCGACGCCGATTTGCGCGCAGGCCGCGACAAGGAGGCCGAGGCCGGCTATCGCGATGTGCTCAAACGTCATGCCGAGAACCCCCGCGCACGTGCCGGACTGGAGTTGGTTGAGGCCATGCGCCAAAACCGCATTTTATTGAAAGAAGCAAACGACGCCTTGCAAAAAGGCGATACCGATGTGGCATCCAGCAAACTGCGCGCGGTGCTGGCGCGCGAACCCGGTCAGGCGGATGCGTTGGCTCTGATGAATAAGATGGAGAAGAAAGCTGGCAAGACTGAGGGCGCGGAGCTTCCCAAACTGGCTGCTGCTTATCAAAGGCCGGTGACACTCCAGTTTCGAGATGCTGCTGTTCGTACCATTTTCGATACGCTGTCCAGACAGTCTGGTCTCAATTTTGTGTTCGACAAGGATGTGCGTACCGATACCCGCCTGAGCATTTTTGCCACCGACACGCCTATTACGGACGCACTGGACATGTTGCTCAGGACCGGCCAAATGGCAAAAAAGGTATTGAGCGATAACACTCTGCTTATTTATCCTGCCGTGCCAGCCAAGTTCAAGGAATACCAGGATCTGGTTGTAAAAGGCTTCTACCTTTCCAATGCCGATGCGAAGCAGACGATGAACCTGGTGCGCACCATGGCGAAAACCAGGGACATCTACATAGATGAGAAGCTCAACATGCTGGTGGTGCGTGACACGCCGGAAGCCTTGCGGCTGATTGAGAAACTGATTGCCTTGTCGGACCGGCCTGAGCCGGAAGTCATGCTGGAAGTGGAAATTCTGGAAGTGAAGCGCTCCCGTCTTCAGGAACTGGGCGTGCAATGGCCTACCCAATTGAGCGTATTGACCCCGCAGGCTGCGACGACAAGCTATGTCGATGGCGGTGTAATCGTGACTGATAACGTGCCCGCGACGGTTTTGACAGTCGAATCCCTCAGAAATCTGAACGCATCCAGCATCGCGGTATCGCCCAACCCCGTTCTCAATCTGCGCAAGGATGCCGGAGACGTCAACATTCTCGCCAATCCTCGCATTCGCGTGAAGAACAAGGAAAAGGCCAAGATCCACATCGGCGACAAGGTGCCGGTGATCACATCCAACGTCACTTCTACCGGGGTGACTTCCGAGTCTGTCTCCTATCTCGATGTTGGTTTGAAGGTCGATGTCGAACCCCAGGTGTACCTGGAAGGCGATGTGGGCATCAAGGTGGGACTGGAAGTGTCCAACATCGTGCAGCAGATCAAGAGCGCGACCGGGACCCTGACTTACCAGTTGGGCAGCCGTAATGCCAACACGGTGCTGCGCCTGAAGGATGGCGAAACGCAAGTGCTGGCTGGCCTGATTTCAGACGAGGATCGCAGCGGCGCTAACAAAGTGCCGGGCTTTGGCGATATCCCACTGCTTGGCCGCCTTTTTACCAGCAAACGCGATGAGCTGAGCAAGACCGAAATCGTGCTGCTGATCACCCCGCACATCATTCGCAATATCGAACCGCTTGAACTGTCGGAATCGGAGTTTTTTGGCGGCACCGAGAGCGCCGTTTCCAATCAGTCTTTGCAATTGCGGCGTGATGCGACGAGTATTACTCCAAGCGCGGTGGCGCCAACCAGACCAACGGGCGGCCGATCATCTTTCTTCGGTTCGGGATCAGGTCGATCATCAATTCCGTCTTCCAGCCAGGAAGAGCAGGCGACAGCGGTGCAGGTTGAGGGCACGGAACCCAACCCCGAGGTCAATGAAGAGCCACCCAAGCAGGCAGGCGATAGTCCGGGGCAATGAGTCTCCATCGGCAAACGCATCAGGATGGTTTTACGCTGATCGAACTGGTCATCACGGTGGCTATCGTAGGCGTCCTTGCATTGCTTGCCGTGCCGCTGCTGCAAGTATCTGCCCAGCGCCAGAAGGAGTCGGAATTACGCACTGCATTGCGGCAGATCCGCGAGGCCATCGACGATTATCACAAGGCGGTGCTGGATAAAAAAATCGAGGCACCCGCAGATGCCACGGGCTATCCGCCAGATTTGGAAATTCTGGTTGAAGGCGTGCCCGACATCACCAAGCCCAATCGGCCGATGATTTATTTCCTGCGGCGGATGCCACGCGATCCGACGAACCCGAATGCTGAATTGCCGGCCGCCGAAACCTGGGCCACGCGCAGCTATGCCAGTCCGCCAGATTCTCCATCCTCCGGCGATGATGTTTACGATGTCTTCTCGAAATCGGATGGGATTGCGCTCAATGGCGTGCCCTATCGGGAGTTTTGAAATGAAACGCGGCTTCACCTTGATCGAACTGCTGGTGGTGCTGGCCATCATCGCCACCTTGCTGACTCTGGCCGTGCCGCGCTATTTCAAGCATGTCGAACGTTCCAAGGAAGCTGTCCTCAAGGAAAACCTGGCTTCAACACGAAATGCGATTGACCAGTACCATGCCGATACGGGCATCTGGCCGCCTGCCCTGGAAAGCCTGGCCGAGAAGCGCTATTTGCGCGCTCCCCCCGTCGATCCGATTACAGACCGGAACGATACATGGCAAATCATCCCGCCACCGGATGGGGGGGGCGGTGTTTATGACATTCACAGTGGAGCAGAGGGCACGGCGAGTAATGGACAGGCTTACAGCGACTGGTAAGTTTGTTTCCCCTTGCAACCAGGCAGGATTTTCCTTGCTTGGTTTGCTCTTCCTGGTTGCGGGCCTGGGTGTAAGTCTTGCGGCAGTGGGCACGCTCTGGCATACCGCGGTCAAGCGCGAAAAGGAACGTGAGCTGCTTTTCATTGGTAATGAA
>JAHENE010000012.1:3407-17055 GCA_024643305.1 Thiobacillaceae bacterium
TAGAGTCTTTTTGGGAGGTGCCGCTGCCTGCAGGTGCTACCAAAAGATTTCCCAAGGATTTCAAGGAACTGCTTTCAGATTCCCGTTTTCCTCATACGGTCCGGCATCTGCGCCGGATTTACCGCGACCCGATGACGGGCGGTACCGAGTGGGGTGTGATCAGGGAACCGGATGGGGGTGTTTCCGGCGTGCATAGTCTTTCCCACGAAACACCAATGAAAAAGTCGGGGTTCGACTTGAAGGATTCCGCCTTCGAGGGCCAACAGCAATATTCCGAATGGGTGTTTGTATTCAAGCCTGCGCCACCGACAGACCAAACTCCTGGAATCCGTGCCCCCGCAACGAAGAAATAGGGCTGGGTAGCCACCTAAAAAAAATATTTTGACTGACCAGAATTGAAGGTTCGACGGGTTCGTATGAATAGCGACTAATGATGTACGAATCCGGTCAGAAAATCAGCCAGTCGTTCGAGGGATTTTTCCGTGCTCCATTGCCTGATTGATGGAGGGAGGGCATTGCCGTCAACACTAACCCATGTCAGTTCTTTTTCTAACGGAATTTCGACGAGCAAACGATGATTCCAATACGCGATGTAATTGGCTAGATATTCCTGTTCGGTCATGCCGGGAGTGGGCGTCAATGCAGCGCGAAGACCCAACTCACAGATGTCCATGATGGTTGTGTAACCCGTACGTCCGACGAGGATATGTGCTGAACATAACAATTCATTCCTTTTTTGCCCATGGACACTGGAATAGGTCACAAAGGCACCGTTTGTTCCAGTGCTTTCGACATTGCTTCCGGCTGCACCCAGCGCAAACACGACTTTCTGCCCAAGGTTGATCAGGTGTTGTTGTGCCCATTCAATAATGATTTTGCGCTCATCCTCAATGAAACCGCCAGTTATGAAAAGGATGTCGATTGCTTCCGAAACCCGGACTCTCTTGGTTGAGGAGAGAAAACCAATATAAATGGGGTCCAGTTTTCTGGATACCCAGTTATGCGAAAGTTTACCCGCTAGATTTATATCCGAATCGGAAAAATCCGGAACAATAATTTTTGTGAAATTTCGCAGCAACAGGTATTGCACTAAATCAGACAGGGGCTGGAAAAGGCGCAGCCAGCGTGGCAGGAAAAAACGAATTTGGTGGCATATCAGGAAGCTGGGAAGGCACGCGTTGGTGAAACCAAAGCGTCCATCCGAGATAAGAAGATCAAAATGGCGCTCTGTCAGCAAGGTTTCGAGAAACTTCCTTTCCTTTCTGATGCGGATGCCTGTTTCCAGCAGGTCCTTTATTAGAAATCCATAATAGGCAATGCCGCGTCCTCTCTGGATGGGGGGGTAGTCCTCGAATTCGAGGTATTCGATACCGGGGTATTCGACCAGTTCCATCTGGATGGTTTCGAGTGCCCGCCCATGGCTCAGAATGGTTAGACGGCTGCCTGCCCCCAATAAGTATCTGATGATGGGCAATGAGCGATGAACATGCCCCAGCCCCATAGCGCTGACTGTAAAGAGCAGGTGTTTGTTGTTTAATTCCATCCGGATTCGAGCATGTTGTTATATGACTTTTTGACCGCTGCTTATTGCCAAGGAGGGGGTGCCTGACTGAAGCAAATATTTTTTGCTGACAAAGCTCAGCGAGGGGGACTGAGTCGGAAAAACGGGGCCTTGGGGCTTGTTTTGCGAATCCCGGACAAACAAATATCACGCAATGCCTCGTGAGGCTTCTTTAATGTTTTTCCCGCTATTAGCATAAATTTATGGGGCGTCCTGGATAAAATAGACATTGTGACAAGTCTATACGTCTTTGATATCCTGAGGTACTGGGCCACCCAGGTTGGGCTGCCTGAACAAAGGCAAATTCCCTTTGCGGTTTTCTCTTCGATTTCACATTCTGGAGACTTGAAAAGTCTTTCCATCCCCTAAAATATAAGCATTGTTTTAAGCTACATTGCGGGTAATGGCAGTCAAACGAGAAGCAGGAACCTTACTTGAGCCGGCCAAGGCTAAAACGGGCCCGCCGCCGCTATTCAAGGTTCTTTTGTTAAATGACGATTACACACCCATGGACTTCGTGGTGACGGTGCTGCTGCGTTTTTTTGGCATGGACCGCGAACGGGCGACGCAAGTCATGCTCCAAGTACATACTGAGGGCATGGGGACCTGTGGGGTATACCCAAAGGACATCGCCAACAGCAAAGTGGATCAGGTGACCCGCTTTGCACGGGATAACCAGCATCCCTTGCAGTGCACGATGGAGAAGAGTTGAGGTTGTTATGATTGCGCAGGAACTGGAAGTCAGCTTGCATATGGCCTTTATGGACGCTCGTCAGAAGCGCCATGAGTTCATTACTGTCGAGCACCTGCTGCTGGCAATGCTGGATAACCCATCTGCAGCCGAGGTCCTGCGCGCCTGTGGCGCAAGCCTTGAAACGCTGCGTACGCGTTTGACCGAGTTCATCGAAGAACACGCACCCAAGGCTGAGGGTGAGGGCGAAGTTGATACCCAGCCCACGCTGGGCTTTCAGCGCGTGATCCAGCGCGCCATCCTGCACGTTCAGTCCTCGGGGAAGAAGGAAGTAACCGGCGCCAATGTGCTTGTGGCGATTTTTGGCGAGAAGGATTCGCACGCGGCCTATTTCCTCGACCAGCAGGGGGTGAGCCGCCTGGATGTGGTCAACTACATTTCGCACGGTATCGCCAAGGTCCCTCAGGCAGGTACTCCCCGTCAGGATGACGTTACTGAAACAGCGCAGGAGAGCCCCGTCGGGTCACCGCTTGATTCCTACACGCTCAATCTCAACGCGCAGGCGCTGGCTGGCAAGATCGACCCGCTCATCGGACGCGATGTTGAACTGGAGCGCGTCATCCAAACTCTCTGCCGCCGCCGCAAGAACAATCCGCTGCTGGTGGGCGAGGCGGGTGTTGGCAAGACGGCCATCGCCGAGGGTCTGGCACGCCGCATCGTCGAGGGTGCGGTGCCTGAAATTTTGATGAACAGCACAGTTTATGCCCTGGATATGGGTGCATTGCTGGCCGGAACCAAATATCGTGGTGACTTCGAACAGCGCCTGAAAGGCGTGCTGAAACAACTTGCCGACGATTCCGATTCCATCCTCTTCATCGACGAAATTCACACACTGATTGGCGCAGGTGCTGCTTCCGGTGGCACGCTGGATGCTTCCAATCTACTTAAGCCTGCTTTGAGTTCCGGACAGTTGCGCTGCATCGGGGCTACCACTTATACGGAATACCGCGGGATTTTTGAGAAAGACCATGCGCTGTCGCGGCGTTTCCAGAAAATTGACGTGGCAGAGCCTACCGTGGAAGACACAGTGGCGATCCTGCGTGGACTCAAATCCCGTTTTGAGGATCATCATGGCATCAAGTACACAGCTTCCGCGCTGACTACCGCTGCTCAACTGTCGGCACGTTTCATCAGCGACAGGCATTTGCCGGACAAGGCGATCGACGTCATCGACGAGGCGGGCGCAGCCCAGCGTATTTTGCCCAAATCCAGGCAGAAGAAGGTAATTACACCGAAGGAAATTGAGGAAATCATCGCCAAGATCGCACGCGTGCCGGCAAAGACGGTGTCTGCTGACGATCGCGATTCCCTGAAGCGTCTGGACCGTGACCTGAAGGCCGTGGTGTTCGGCCAGGATAATGCCATTGATGCCTTGGCTACGTCGATCAAGATGTCGCGTAGCGGATTGGGCAACCCGCAAAAACCGATCGGTTCTTTCCTGTTTTCCGGGCCCACCGGCGTTGGCAAGACCGAGGTTGCTCGCCAGTTGGCCTACACTTTGGGTATTGAGCTGACCCGCTTCGACATGTCCGAATACATGGAGCGTCACGCCGTTTCTCGGCTGATTGGTGCACCGCCTGGCTACGTTGGCTTTGAACAGGGTGGATTACTCACCGAGGCAATCAACAAGCATCCGCATACCGTTTTACTGCTGGATGAGATCGAGAAGGCGCACCCGAATATTTTCAACGTGCTGTTGCAGGTCATGGACCACGGCACGCTGACCGACAACAACGGCCGCAAGGCGGATTTCCGCAATGTCATTTTGATCATGACCACCAACGCAGGTGCGGAGAATCTTAGCAAGTCATCAATCGGATTTGCCCAAGCCAGCAAACTTGGCGACGAGATGGCGGACATCAAGCGCATGTTTACACCGGAATTCCGCAACCGGCTGGATGCCATCATACAGTTTGCTCCGCTTGATCATGAAGTAGTCATGCAGGTGGTCGATAAATTCCTGATGCAATTGGAAGACCAATTGCACGAGAAGAAAGTGGAAATCAGCTTTGCTGACGCACTGAAGGAATATCTGTGCAAGGAGGGCTTTGATCCATTGATGGGTGCCCGGCCCATGGCGCGGCTGATTCAGGACACCATCCGCAGGGCCCTGGCCGACGAGTTGCTGTTTGGGCGCCTGGCCAATGGCGGCAGGGTCCGCATAGACATCGACCAGGAAGGCAAGGTTAAGTTGGAGTTCCCGGAACCTCTGCTCACCACTTAACGGCTTTCAAATAAAAAGCGGCGCTCAACGAAGCGCCGCAAAGCTGTCTGGACTACTCGGTAAACCGAGGGGGCATCCGATCCCCGGCCAGACGTAAAACACAACAGGGGGTTATGTTTGAATTTCTTATCGGCAAGCCTTCCGGAAACTTTAGGCCGAAGGCTGCGCCCAAGAGATTTTCTGATTGATTTTTCTGATATGTCATGCGATCGGGATAAAATCACAAAAATAAGCTCCCTTTTTCAAGACGCGCCTTGATTCTCCCAAACCAAAACCTGAGCCCATCATGATTCTTGTCACCGGCGGTGCCGGCTTCATCGGCGCCAATTTCGTGCTCGACTGGCTAGCCCGTAAGGGTGAGCCAGTCGTCAATCTGGATAAGCTTACCTACGCGGGCAATCTTGCCAGCCTGGAAAGCCTTAAGGACGATCCGCGCCATGTATTTGTGCAGGGCGACATCGGTGAACGCGCAATGGTGGAAGGGCTGTTGGCTCAGCATAAACCGCGTGCAGTAATCAATTTTGCTGCGGAAAGCCATGTAGACCGTTCCATCCATGGGCCGGCCGATTTTATCGAGACCAACGTGGTAGGCACCTTCAACCTGCTTGAGGCTGTGCGTGCCTACTGGGGTGGCATGGCGGGTGAGGCAAAAGAAAATTTTCGCTTCCTGCATGTTTCCACCGATGAGGTGTACGGGTCGCTGGAGAAGAACGACCCGGCCTTTTCCGAAACGACACCCTATGCCCCAAACAGCCCGTACTCGGCTTCCAAGGCGGCGTCCGACCATCTGGTGCGGGCCTATCATCACACCTATGGGCTGCCCGTTCTGACAACCAACTGTTCCAACAATTATGGCCCTTATCAGTTTCCGGAAAAGCTGATTCCGCTAGTGATACACAATGCCATTTCCGGCAGGCCGTTGCCTATCTACGGCGACGGCAGCAATATCCGCGACTGGCTGTTT
The DNA here is from genome assembly GCA_024643305.1 of Thiobacillaceae bacterium. Lineage (GTDB taxonomy): Bacteria > Pseudomonadota > Gammaproteobacteria > Burkholderiales > Thiobacillaceae > UBA6918. The sequence goes on from JAHENE010000012.1 coordinate 8,908, forward strand.
GTGACCGACCATTGCCTTGCCATCATGGCCGTACTGGAAAAGGGCAGGCTGGGCGAGACATACAACATTGGCGGCAATAACGAGAAAACCAATCTGGAAGTGGTCAAGACCATTTGTTCCATCCTCGACGAACTGCATCCGGGTTCGCCAGTGACGCCGCATGAAAAGCTCATCACTTTCGTCAAGGATCGTCCCGGCCATGACGCACGCTACGCCATCAACTCCAGCAAGATTCAGCAAGAACTTGGCTGGCACCCGCAGGAAAGCTTCGAGACTGGCATCCACAAGACAGTGACCTGGTACCTGGAAAATGCGGGCTGGGTCGACAATGTGGTTTCAGGGGAGTACCGCAACTGGGTACAGGCGAATTACGCGTCCAGATAAGACAGAAAATCATGACAAAACGCAAAGGCATTATCCTCGCCGGCGGCTCAGGCACCCGGCTCTACCCGGTAACACAGGCGGTTTCCAAGCAGTTGCTGCCGATATATGACAAACCCATGGTGTACTACCCGCTGTCCACGCTTATGCTGGCGGGCATACGCGACATCCTGCTGATTTCCACACCGCAGGACACCCCTCGCTTTGAACAACTGCTGGGTGACGGCAGCCAATGGGGTATCAATATCCAGTATGCAGTGCAACCAGCACCCGAAGGCCTGGCGCAGGCTTTCATCATTGGCGAGAAATTTCTGGGCGGATCTCATAGCGCGCTGGTATTGGGCGACAACATTTTTTACGGCCACGACATGGCCGATGATCTCAAGCGGGCGGATGCAAGAACAAGTGGCGCCAGCGTATTCGCCTATCCGGTGCATGATCCCGAGCGATATGGAGTCGTGGAATTTGACGACAAGGGCTGCGCCATCAGCCTGGAAGAAAAGCCCCGGGCACCCAAATCTCGCTACGCTGTGACCGGCCTGTATTTCTACGACACGCGTGTGGTCGAAGTTGCCCGGAATCTCAAGCCTTCGCCGCGCGGCGAGCTGGAAATTACCGATGTGAACCGCCAGTACCTGGAGTGGGGCGAGCTTGACGTGCAAGTCATGGGGCGGGGACAGGCCTGGCTCGATACCGGCACGCATGAAACACTGCTGGAGGCCTCGCAGTTCATCGAAACCATCGAAAGACGCCAGGGCCTGAAGATTGCCTGCCCCGAGGAAATCGCATTTCGTCAGGGTTTCATTGATGCCGCGCAGATTGAGCGGCTGGCAGCCCCCTTGGCGAAAAACGGCTACGGGCAATACTTGCTGGCGTTGCTGAACGAAAAGATTTTCTGAGATGGAGAAGATAAATACTGCGATCCCCGAGGTATTCATGATCGCGCCAAAAGTGTTTGGCGATGATCGCGGCTTCTTCTTGGAGAGCTACAACCGCCGCAGCATGGCTTCGTTGGGGGTTGATTTTGACTTCGTACAGGACAATCACTCGCGCTCTGCAAAGGGCGTGTTGCGTGGGCTGCATTATCAGATCCGGCAACCGCAAGGCAAACTGGTGCGCGTAGTTGCAGGCGAGGTGTTTGATGTGGCGGTCGATCTGCGGCGTGCATCGCCTACCTTTGGCCACTGGGTGGGCATGACCCTTTCATCAGAAAACAAACGCATGGCCTGGGTGCCGCCGGGATTCGCCCATGGTTTTTATGTCACCTCCGATTACGCCGAGGTCCTCTACAAGGCAACCGACTACTATGCCCCTGAACACGAGCGTTCCCTGCTTTGGAATGACGCGGCTATCGGCATCGAATGGCCGCTATCCGGCGGCGAACCGCTGCTTTCCGAGAAAGACAGCACAGGCGCGCTTCTTTCAGCCGCAGAGGTGTATGCATGAGAACCATCCTGCTCACCGGGGCGAGCGGGCAGGTGGGATGGGAATTGCAGCGAACCCTAGCCACGCTTGGCCGGGTTGTTGCTCCCGGACATGGCGAATTTGACCTTTCACGGCCTGAATCGCTGCCTGCGGCCATTCGCGAAATCAAACCTGACCTGATCGTCAATCCGGCTGCCTATACCGCCGTGGACAAGGCAGAGACAGAGCAGGAACTGGCCTATGCAATCAATGCCGAAGCCCCCGGCGTTCTTGCCAGGGAAGCCGCTCAGCGGGGTATTAGCATCGTGCACTTTTCCACCGACTATGTGTTTGACGGAACACAACTTACCGCTTATTCGGAGACCGACTCAACAAGCCCGCTTGGCGCATACGGGGCAAGCAAACTGGCTGGCGAAGAGGCTGTGCAATTGAGTGGGGCGGACCATCTCATATTGCGTACAAGTTGGGTGTATGGCCTGCGCGGCAAGAATTTTCTGCTGACCATGCAGCGGCTTGCACACGAGCGCGACAAACTTTCCGTCGTTGCCGACCAGTTTGGCGCACCCACTTGGTGCCGTAGTATTGCCGATGCCACCGCGCAGATGCTGGCGCTTTGGTTGTCACCCGGAGCGAGCAACAATGACCGCAAGGGGCTGTCCGGCGTTTACCACCTGAGCTGTGGCGGTCGCACGAGCTGGCATGGCTTCGCAGAAGAAATTTTGCAAAACATGCAGGCACATGGTCAAAGAGTCCCGGAACTGAAAGCCATAACTACCGCCGAATACCCTACGCCAGCACAACGACCAGCCAACTCAGTTCTATCCAACGAAAAGCTGCAACAGACCTTTGGCATTGCACTGCCCGCATGGAACACGGCATTGGCGCTTTGCCTGGCCTGATTTCAACCCGATCGCGCCAAAATAAGCCTTCGTAATGCGCCAATAACGCCAACAACAGCCTCGACGAGCTTGACCGAATTTCGCAATCTGCTTAGAATGCGCCCTTCCTTTTCCCCGATAGCTCAGTCGGTAGAGCGACGGACTGTTAATCCGCAGGTCCCTGGTTCGAGCCCAGGTCGGGGAGCCAGAATCCAAGGGCTTGCAACGATGCGAGCCCTTTTTACTTCTTGGCTACCGTAGCCAGATCGTAGCCAGCTACCACACTACCCAAGCGTGATGCAGACTCGGCCAGATGGTCGGATGCAAGGTGGGCGTAGCGTTCCACCATTGAAGCCGTTCTCCAACCGCCCAGACGTTGCAGCTCGTGAGTAGGGGTTCCCGCCCGACGATGCCACGTTGCCCAGGTGTGGCGTAAGTCATGCCAGCGGAAATCCTCAATACCAGCCCGCTTTAATGCATCACGCCATGCCCGCGTATTCGCGTTTGTGACGGGTTTGCCCTTATAGGTGAACACCCGTTCTGGATGTTTACCCACTTGCCGGAGCAGTATCTCGATAGCGTCCTTGTTCAACGGCACCGAGATCGGGTGACGGTTCTTGGACGTGCTTGAGTCTATCCAAGCGTGTCCGCGATCAAGATCAACCCGTGCCCACTCCAAACCCAACACATTCGCCTGCCTGAGTCCTGTCATCAGGGTAAAGAGCACCATATCGCGCAGATGGGGCGGCAGCTCATCCAGCAGCTGCTTGGCCTGTTCTGGCGTTAAGGAACGCTCGCGCCCCTCTGATTCCTTGTAAAGCTTCACTTTCGGCACCTTGTCGAGCCATTCCCAGTCGTCTCTTGCCCGTCTGAGTATTGCCCGCACCAATGCCAGGTAGCGGTTAGCCGTGGTTTTCGTGCCTGCCTTGAGCCGCGCTGCCCGGAGACTGTCGATCACGTCCAAGGTGATCTCATCCAGGTGGAGCAAGCCCAAGTGAGCATGAAGCCACTTCAGTTTTACAACGTCCTCACGGTGCGTGCGCTTGTCGGATGTTTCGTCCAGCCAGCGCAACACCGCTTCCTGCCAAGAACGCCGGGGCTTCATCCCAAGCCGCGCCTGTTCCCACAATGAGGCTTTGAGCCTGTCGTGGTACTCCTGCGCTTTCAGTTTGTCTGGAGTCCCAGTGCTTCTTTGTATCGTCTGTCCATTGTGGCGGAACTTAAGCCACCAGACGGACGAGTCTTTGCGTTTGTAGAGTGACATAAAGATTTCTCCTGTTGGTCACCCTGCATCACCCGCAGTGAGTATTGTGAACGGATATGCTCGATCAGATCAACTTCCACAAATACCCATGACTTGCCGATCTTCGCGCCGGGAATCTCACCCGATCGCGCCTTATCCCGCAGCGTAACGGGATGAATGTGAAGCAGCTCGGCAGCGGCGTGCAGGTCTAGGGTTTTCATGTGCCGTGCTTGCTGTCCAGAACGTCTGGAAGGAGGACGGCATAGCCAGACAGCCTTCGGGGTATGCCTTCGCGCTTCAATTCATTGACCACGGCAAAAGCGTCGCCGCCATGCGTCTGCATCATCAGGTTGACCAGCTTTCCCCCCGTCTGACGGAGGTGTTTAATCGAGGATTCAAGCGAAATCGTCGCGGCCTTGTGGATGGTCTTGATCTTCCACTGTTCAGCCGAGAGATAGGCTAGGCAGGGGTAGGTGCCTGCAAGGTAGTAGCCGGGATGGGCGAGCACGTCCCAAGGTATCAGGCGGCTTTTATTGTGCAGCTCGACCTCAGCCCGAACCCAAGGGCTTTCCTTGTCGCCGAGCTGTTTGCCTTTCTCGTAGATGCGCAGCATCTTGCCGTAGGCGCGATTGCCAACGTAGAGCGTCTTGCCGTCACCTGTACCGAGATCGTCAATCAGACGAGCCTTTGCAGGCCGTCCGTTGCTGTTGAATTCCCCGGCCTTGTGCCACGCGAGGCCAATGTCCACGGTGATCGTCTGCCCCGTCAGGTCATCGTGTGCCAGGTCAACGCGGGTGATGTTGGCTTTTTGCTGTTCTCCCCATGCTTTGAGGGGCTGCCAGTCGGTGATCAGGGCGCAGGCCTGAGCGTTCAATTCAACGTGAACACTTCCACGCTGGCTAGAGCCACCATGAGCGAGCAGGCCAAGGTTGGCGGCATTCTCTCCGTGCTGGATGTTATGCCGTTGCTTGTACCCGTTCCAGCCTTTGCCCGTGGGGATGAATGCCAAGTCAGGGATGAACTGGCGTAATTCATTCACCACCCAGTGCAAGTATTCATCTTCGGGCGGGATGACGGTGAAGGCAAACCAGTCGATCAGGACATTTTTGCCATCAAGTAATCTGGATGTATTGAGAGGAGGGGAGTTTCCCCCCGTAGTTACTAGACGGGGGGATTCGTCCGTAGCCGCAGCGGGGCGCGCGCAAGCGCCCGCGCCCGCAGCTGCTTCGGGCTGATCAGATGTACGAGGTATATCAGACGGTAATGCGCCTTTGTGTTCAAACATAGCAACTCCATGCGTATGGTTAACGATGAAGTCGCAAGACAGGGGCGCAACCCTGTCGTAGTTTAATTTGGCGCCTTAAAGAACCGGTTGCGCTACTTCCTTCTCAGTTCCCTGTCCTGGCATGCTTGGACATATCAATGTATGTGTACAGTCTTGCGACAGACTGGTTGAAGATTAGTGCAGCAAAAAAAGGTTGTCAAGAGTCTGGCTGCAAGGCCACATTTCCCACATACCCTTGCCGCCCCACAAGTTAGAAATTAGAAGTCATTCAGTGCAGCGAGCCCTCTGTCCACCACTGCAAGGCATTGTTGGTGACTCAGAATTATGTCGACGCTACCTGTCCTGTCATAGCATTTACAACTTTTACGGCTTGTGTCTGTCGAACAGCCGACAATGTTAGCTAGCCTCTGCTTACGATGCTCCTGCTCTTGCCTTTTTTGAGTGCGATCTAACTGTGCGCTAGCCATCTTATTCGCTGCTTCCGTCGCTGTATTCGAAAAATATCTCGCTAATGGGTTAAGAGTAGGCACTTTTGCAACCGCTATAACTGATGCGGCAATAATGGCGACTATTATCAATCTGGATGACATCAGCAGTACCCCATTCAGGCAAGATGAACTAGGCAATTCCCTCATATTTCAGGTGAGAGGATAGGTGAAGTGGGTGAGTTCAACAACCCTTAGAACGTTATCCACATACCCACCCCGCCTCGCTTCGCGCCCCCGCCTTTGCCTGCGTGAAAAGCGCGCAGGCGGGGCTGCGGGCAGCGTAGATATGTGGATAACGCTTGTTTATCTAAGAAGTTTTTTCCAGATGTAGATGTCACTATCAAAAAGAGTATGTCAGTCTTTTGATGGCGAGATTATTCTCTAAGGCAATACGAGCGAAGTCATTCTCGATATTAATGTAATCATTCTTAGTTTTCATTAATGCAAATTTTTGTTCTATTTTTAAACGCTCTTCTTGAGTTAAATGCACCCCTAGTATTCTTAGAGTTTGGTGATAATTAGTTATAACGACGTTAACAAATATCAAATGAATACATTGATAGAGAAGGATTATTCCGAAAAAAATAAGCCCCAAGAATAAGTAAGGCGCATTCGAGAAAACATAATTGCGTATTTCTTGTTTTTTGCATTCCTTTATAGCTGTTTCGCTGTTCAATTTGTCGCACTTTTCCATGACCTCAAACTTAACCTGGTCGAGGTTTGAGGCCGTATATATTCCGATTGTAGTTCCCCAGTAAAATCCTATTAGAGACGTTATAAGTATGACCATAATGAATATGCTAGGTTGGTCATGATGGCCTTTTGCAGCTTCTTTATAAATTCTGTTGCTAGCTCCTTTTGCGCCAAATGTCAGTAATTTGAAGATAGCTATCCCCAGCCCTTTAAAAACCGGCCTAAAGACAGATTCCCAAAGTCCGCTTCCTAATGCCCCTAAGACTATGGTCACGATTATGCTCAGGATCCAATGTTCTGAAATGATTTCCACTTAACCCCCTTAAGTGTTCTCTTGTATTTAAATGGCTGTACGTAGCTAAATCGTAACCACCTCATTTGGATTTTACATTTTTAAAGACTTCTCGTGACTTCATATCAAACTTGCGGGTGAGGCAAGGTACTGATTTTTAAAAGCCTGTAGAAAAACAATTCGCCTGTTAATCCGCAGGTCCCTGGTTCGAGCCCAGGTCGGGGAGCCAGAATTAGAAAGGCCCACAGAAATGTGGGCCTTTTGCATTTCTGTTGGTCTGTGACATTTCTGGGCCGGCATCAGATAAAACACACGTGCAGGTGAATTGCAAAGAATGATCTATTCATTTAAAGGACGTTAGGAGGGAAGATTATTCTTGCGAAAGTAATTTAAAGAATAATGTCAATTGAGTAGGGCAAAGAAGCAAAGTAAGTTAATTATTTTTGTTTCTAAGACACATAAAAATAACTTTTATTGTCTTCCGTTTTCAAAGATTACGTTGAAGTGGTTAGTAGCGGTGTCTTGCCAGCGATTTATATTCAGTCGTGTTTTTTTCAAGTGGGCGCAATGTCTACGTGCAAACACTTAATTTGCACCAATCATTTTCTCTCTTCTGCAATCAAGGACTACGTTGGAGTGATCAAGAGGCGACTTTTTTGTCACTCTGTAGTGAGTGTATTGTGTTTTTGTCAGGAGAGAATCATGACTTCGTGCAAATACTTAACCCGAAAGTTATCCTGGGCTGTAGGTATCGCATTTGGCGCCCTGCTGTTACTTCAGGTGCCTGCATCTTTCGCAGCACCCCCTGATGTTCCAGGTTCAGACCCAAACTTTGAAATAGATGCCAATGTCTATGATGATGGCTATCTAGGTGACGACTGGGAAACAGTCTGGAGATGCACCCATGCCGTGGGCGGTACAGATGGATATGATGCCACTTTGTGCGGCAACCTCGGCGGATTGAACCCGGAAATGGTTGACTCCACCGGCATCATGCATGACCACGCCCCGCCCGGCGGCAGTAATCCCAGTATCTTTACCACGGGCGGCTCAAAAGATACTCGGGACATTACCGAATGGAAATGGAAAGACGGGCAAGTGCCCGACAAGGATGACATCGAGCATGCTTACGCCGCAGCGTATACCTACAACGATGATCTCATCATCTACATAGGCGCTGATCGCTTCTCGAATGATGGGGATTCCATGATGGGAGCCTGGTTCTTCCAGGAACCGGTGGCACCCCAGCCTGATGGCACCTTCAGCGGCCAGCATCGTGATGGCGACATTCTGTGGGTTGCCCGTTTCAGCGGGGGCGGCACTGTCGCTGAATTGGCAGGTTATGTCTGGAATACGGGCAGCCTAACCTTGCCGCCATCGGCACGGATCAAGGGGACTAATCTATACCAGATCTTCTCAGCCACTCCCGGCACGTCGTCGGCCTTTGTACCCGGGCTTTATGG
>JAHENE010000183.1 GCA_024643305.1 Thiobacillaceae bacterium
GGGCCAGCCCGAAGCCGTCGGCGTATTCCACGCGCAGGCCGTCGAGGGTGATGATTTCCTGGGCGCCGGGGAAGTGCGCGGATTTCTGCAGCGTGTCCATCAGCGCGTAATGCGCGCCTTCGGCCATCTTGATGTTGAGCTCTGGCGTGTTGACGGTGTCGGGCAGGCCATGCAGGGTGGCGTTGATGTCGGGCTGCTTGCTGAGGTATTCGAGCAGGCGCGCGCCGGCATACAGGCCGTCGTCGAAGCCGTACCAGCGTTCCTTGAAGAAGATGTGGCCGCTCATTTCGCCGGCGAGCAATGCGCCGGTTTCCTTCATCTTGGCCTTGATGAAGCTGTGGCCGGTTTTCCAAAGCGTGGGCCTGCCGCCGCGCGAACGTATCCAGTCGAACAGGTTGCGCGTGGATTTCACGTCGAAGATTACTTCGGCACCGGGGTTGCGACTCAGCACATCGTCGGCAAACAGCATTAATTGACGGTCGGGGAAGATGATGGTGCCATCCTTCGTGACCACGCCCAATCTGTCGCCGTCACCATCGAAGGCGAAGCCGAGTTCGGCATCCGAGGTCTTTAAACGTGCGATCAGATCCTCCAGGTTCTTCGGCACCGAAGGGTCGGGATGGTGGTTGGGGAAAGTGCCATCCACCTCGCAATACATTTCCTCCACCATACAGCCCAGGCGGCGATAGAGCTCGGGTGCGAAAGCGCCGGGCACGCCGTTGCCGCAGTCGACGATGATTTTCATCGGCCGCGCCAGTTTGATATCGCTGGCGATGCGGCTCAAATAAGCCTCAGTGACGTCATGCGTCTTGTAATCGCCCATGCCGGTGGTCAGATTATTTTCTTCCAGACGTTGACGTAATTGCTGAATGGTTTCGCCTGAGAGCGTCTCGCCGCCCAGCACCATTTTCAGCCCGTTGTAGTCCGGCGGGTTGTGGCTGCCGGTGACCATCACGGCAGAGTTGGTGCCCAACTCATAGGCGGCAAAATAGGTCATGGGCGTGGCCACCATGCCAAGGTCGATCACGTCGATACCTGCTTTCTGGATACCGCGCGCCAATGCCTGGGAGAGTTCTGGTCCGGACAGGCGCCCATCGCGGCCAATGCAGATGGCAGTCTGCTTGCGGGCAAAGGCTTCCGACCCGATGGCTTGGCCGATTGCCTCGACGATTTCTGCAGTCAAGGTTTTGCCGACGATGCCGCGAATGTCGTAGGCCTTGAAGATTTCCTTGGGGATGTGCATGTGGGTATATCCAATCAAACGTTTACTTGATTATAGGTCTTAGCATCATTTGTGCCGGCTCAAGAATGAGAAGACATGCTGTGGCAGCCAGTTGATGTTGCCGGGGAATGGCCCGCCAGGAAACCCAACGTGGCCGCCAGTTTCAGGCTGCTGGAGCGTCACGCTGCTGGAAACCCCGGATGAAAGAGGCAATGCAAGAGCTGGCAAAAATGGGTCATTTTTTGCGTTCAGCACCATTGTAGGGACGGTCACGTGCTTGAGCAGGGGTTTGCTGGATGTGCGCGTCCAGTAGTCGTCTGCGTCACGATACCCATGCAGCTTGGCTGTTACCAGCGTATCGAACTCACGGAAGGTAGTGGAAGCACGAATCGCATCGGCATCCAAAAGCCCTGGAAAGCGTACCGCTTTGGCCAGCGACTTTGCCTTTAGCGTGGAAAGGAAATGCGCGGTGTAGACATGGCGGTTGAAACTTTGGTCCAATGTGGCTCCGGCTGCATTCATATCCACTGGTGCGGATACTGCCACGGCACCACATATGAACGGCCTCGCAGTATCACCGGCTTCGCCCAGCCATTTCAGCAGCGCATTGCCGCCCAGTGAAATGCCTACTGCGTACAGTGCAGAGTCGGGAAAGTTCGCGCGCAGGCGCTTCATCACAGTTTCAATTTCCGCGCTGTCGCCTGCAAAATAGGCCCGCGGCAGGCGATTGGGTTCACCCGAGCAACCGCGAAAATTCACCACTACCCCGCGCCATCCATGTTGCCGTAATTCCAGCATGAGCCTGCGTGCATAGAAGCTTTTTGAGCTTCCTTCCAGACCATGAAAAACCACCACCAGCGGGGCATGGTCAGGGCCGTCCATCCAGTCAAGGTCCAGGAAATCACCATCTTCCAGTTCCCAGCGCTCTCGGCGATAGGCGATATGAGGTCCTGGCAAAAAGAACGTGGGATAGAGTGTTTGCAAGTTGCCGCCAGGCAACCAGAACGGGGCGAAATAAGCCTCAGGGTTCATTTGCGTAATTTCACGTTGTAGCGCGGAGAGGTGTCCACCATCGGAAAATAAAGTTGATCGAGAAGAATGCCAATTATCCCACCTGGATATAGCCCATTTATTTTATTGAATTGAGAAACCTGGAAATAAGAATTAATTTTACGCAGAGTAAAGGTCACAATGACCCGTGAATCAGAATCCGGGCAACCATGTTTACCCGACTTTATGCAAAAATGACTCAATTGAAAGTAAGCCTATAAAAGGCACTTCACATGCCAATTTCTTCCAAGATAAAACCATTATTGATGACGGCGGTCCTGTCGGCGCTGGCTCTGGCGGGGAATGCATTTAACCTTTCGCTGTTCTTCGGCGTTGATTTTCTGTTCGGCAGTGTGTTTGTCTTCGCGGCGCTTCGCCTGCTGGGTTTTGCAAGTGGAATGGTGGTCGCGCTTGCTGCGGGTGCTTACACCATCATCATCTGGGGCCATCCCTACGCCCTGATTGGATTGCTCCTGGAGACGCTGTTTGTCGGCATTGTGTTGCGCCAGAATCCGGACAGAAACCTTCCAGCATGGGTGATGATTTATTGGCTGATTTTCGGAATTGCGCTGATCGCTTTTGCTTACCACATGCAGTTGGGCATGCCATGGCGGGGTTCCGGCATGGTGGCATTCAAGCAGGCAGTCAATGACATATTCAATGCTCTCGTTGCCACTTTTCTGATCCAGTATTTGCCCGCCCGCTTGTTTCTTGGGAGCGAAGCGCATCGCGGGCAGCGGATTCATCATCTTCAGACCAACCTGCTTGTATCCTTTGCCTTTCTTCCGGCGCTTGTGGTGATTGCGGTGGACGCAAATAAGGCTGTCGAAACAGCCAAGGAAAGAATCACACACAATGTGGTTACCAGAATGGAAGATGTCTCCACGCAGGTATCCGACTGGCAACGGCAGTATTTCGATCAGCTTGAAGCCTTGGGGCATCAGGGCTCGAATATCAGCCTGCACGATCTGCAACTTGTTCTGCGCAGTACTCCTGACATGTTGTTTCTGCATCTTGTGGACACTGATGGGAAGATTCGTCTTAGTACCAGGGATGATCAGCCTGCATTGAAAGTGATCGATTATTCCGACCGGGAATGGTTCCGCACCCTTGTCGGAACACGCAAGCCGGTCGTCTCTGATGCAATAATCGGCCGCACTTCGGGATTGCCGGTTATCGCGCTGGGTGTCCCGATTCTCGAAGGGCAGAGCCTTGCAGGGATCATGCTGACTTCAGTAAAGGGCGATACCTTGCTAAAGCGAATTGCTGCGAGTTACAGCGCAGAAGACGCACGCATCAGTTTGGTCGACAGCAAGGGCAATATCATAGGCAGCACGAATCCTGCCTTCAAACCCCTGCAGTCTTTCGAGGAAAACCGAGGCGGGAAAATTTCCGAGCGTGCCGGCCCCGTCTATCGCTGGCAGCCGAGCGGCAAGGCGTCTGCCATGCAGGAGTGGGCCAAATCTTATTACGCCATTGAAAACTCTCAGGGCATGGGGGGGTGGGGCGTGGTTGTCGAACAGCCGCTGTTTCCTTATGCCAGCGAACTGCAAAATACCTACCTGCTCAGTTTTGCCGCCGTATTTTTGCTCTCAGTAGTCGCCTTCTTGCTGGGTTCACGTGTGGGTCGTCTGGTTTCTGGTCCGCTTGGTCAATTGAGCCAGGCAAGTTCACGCCTGAGCCGGGACATATCCAACCAGACTGAATTGGCATTGCCCGTCAGCAATGTGACGGAAATCGCTGCATTGACAGAGGATTTTCGGCAGATGGCAAATGCTTTGCACAGCAGCTATGCGGAACTGGAAGAGGCGCGCGACGAACTTGAGCAGCGTGTAGCAGAAAGAACCGACGAGTTGCAAAGGCAACAACATTTCCTGGAAAAACTTATAGATGTCATTCCTGGCATGGTCGGTTACTGGACGAATGAAGAGCGGTGCAGTTTCGCCAATTCCGGCTACCTGGAATGGTTCGGCAAGACCTCCGTCCAAATGCTCGGTATCAGTATGCGGGATCTGATGGGGGATGAGTTGTATGGACAAAATGAGCCCTTCATCCGCGGTGCCCTCCGCGGTGAACCACAACGATTCGAGCGTACCCTGACCAAGGCGGATGGAACTGTTGGTCATGCATGGGCACATTACATCCCGGATATCAAGAACGAGCGTGTGAATGGGTTCTTTGTGCTGGTGTCCGATATTAC
>JAHENE010000184.1 GCA_024643305.1 Thiobacillaceae bacterium
AGGCGCACACCGCGCCCTTGCGCTTGCCGCCCTGGTTGACCGCGACGGCGGTGTCGTTGACCACTTTGAGGAAGGGCACCACGCCCTGGCTCTTGCCGTTGGTGCCCTTGATGCGGGCGCCCAGCGAGCGGATGGGGGTCCAGTCGTTGCCAAGGCCGCCGGCGTATTTTTGCAGCAGGGCGTTTTCCTTGATGGCCTGGTAGATGCCGTCGAGGTCGTCGGACACGGTGGTGAGGTAGCAGGATGAAAGCTGCGAGTGACGGGTGCCGGCGTTGAACAGCGTGGGCGTGCTCGACATGAAGTCGAAGTTGGACAGCACGTTGTAGAACTCGATGGCGCGCGCTTCGCGGTCGACTTCGTTCAAGGCGAGGCCCATGGCCACGCGCATGAAGAAGGCCTGCGGCAGTTCGATGCGCTTGTCTTCGATGTGCAGGAAGTAGCGGTCGTACAGGGTCTGCAGGCCGAGGTAGCCGAATTTCAGGTCGCGGTTGGCGTCCAGCGCCTGGCCCAGGCGGGCAAGGTCGTACTGGCCCAGACGCTCGTCCAGCAGTTCGGCCTCGATGCCCTTTTTGACATAGGCATTGAAATAGTGGGCGTATTCCTCGCCCATCTGTTCTTGCGATACGGCATGGCCGATCACTTCGTGGCGGATGGAGTTGAGCAGCAGGCGCGCGGTGACGTAGGTGTAAGCCGGATCGGTCTCGATGCCGGCGCGGGCGGCGAGGATGAGGGCTTTTTCCACTTCTTCCATGGACACGCCGTCGTAGACGTCGCGCAGCACGGTTTGCAGGATGGGGCCAGAGCTGACTTCTTCGCCCAGGCCTGCGCAGGCGGCGTCGATGATGGCGGACAGGCGCGCGGTGTCGAGCGGTTTTTTCTGGCCGTCTTCGATGACGTGGATGACCTGGTCGGCGATGCCGGCGGCCTTTTGCGCAGCCTTTTGCGCGGCGCGTTCGGCGTTGCGGCGTTCGCGATACAACACGTAGGCACGGGCGACTTCGTGCTCGCCGGAGCGCATGAGCGAGAGTTCGACCTGGTCCTGGATGTCTTCGATGTGGAAGGTGCCACCCGCGGGCTGGCGGCGGACGAGGGCGTTGACCACCTGCTGGGTCAGCGATTCGACCAGTTCACGGATGCGCGCGGAAGCCGCAGCCTGGCCGCCCTGCACGGCGATGAAGGCCTTGGTCATGGCAATGGCGATCTTGGAAGGCGCAAAACCCACCACCGCGCCGTTGCGTCGGATGATCTTGTAGTCGGCGTAGGGGCTTTCAGACACCGGAGTAGCTTCGTCGTCTGCGGCGGTGTGGTGAATGGTGGGTTCCGTGGCGGTTTGCAGCATGTCCTCTCCTCAATCTCTGCCCGGCGTCCGGGGGCGTAGTTACCGGGCGCGCTCGATTTTTCCAAAGGCTTTACATGGCTTATCCACAGGGTTGTTCACAACATATAGTGGTAAGTCCATGAAGCAGGTACAAATTCTAGTGTGGAGAAGAGGGGTGTCAATGATTTTTTAGAAAAATTGATGGGTGTAGAAGGCGCTTGAATGGTGCAGGGGAAAAACTGGTTAGAAATCAATGCATTTGCTGGGCGCGATGCATAAATAATCATCAATACCCCTTGTTTCCGCGGGTTTCCGACCAGAATCGTCGGGTATGGCCCTTAAATACTATTTTTTAAGTAAACGCTGAATTCCTTATTTACCCGGCAAGTGAAATTCGGCTGCGCGAATTGCTGCCTAGAAGTAAGGCAAAAATGGCGCGCAAGGGATTCGTCCATGTTGGAAACAAGGTTTCCGCTATCATTCATAAAACACTGATTTCAAGAATGATGAAAAACACTGCTGTCCTGCTTGTATCCTGCCCCGACCAGAAAGGTCTGGTGGCGTCCATCGCCAATTTTCTGCTGGCCCACAACGCCAACATCCTGCATGCCGACCAGCATCAGGATGCGGAACTGAACCTGTTCCTGATGCGGGTGGAGTGGGATCTGAACGGATTTAGCCTGCCGCTGGAAGAGTTTGCCGCCGCGTTTGAGCCGATTGCCAGCAAGCACGAGATGACCTGGCGCCTGGCAGAATCTGCCAGGAAGCCGCGCCTGGCGATCTTCGTGTCCAAGTTCGACCATTGTCTGGCGGACCTGCTCTACCGCTACCAGAGCGGTGAACTGCACTGCGAGATTCCCATCATTCTCAGCAACCACGAAGACACGCGCTGGCTGGCCGATACCTACCGCATTCCCTTCCAGTTCATCGCGGTGCTGAAGAACGCCAAGGAAGAAGCGGAAAAAATACAGTCGACCATCCTGCATCGCGAACGGATCAATTTCATCGTGCTGGCGCGCTACATGCAGGTGCTGTCGCCGGAATTCATCCGTCAATACGAAAACCGCATCATCAACATCCACCATTCATTTCTGCCGGCCTTCCACGGCGCCAAGCCTTACCACCGCGCATTCGAGCGCGGGGTGAAGCTGATCGGCGCCACCAGCCACTACGTGACTGAAACCCTGGACGACGGCCCCATCATCGAGCAGGACGTTTCGCGCATCAGCCATCGCGATTCGCTCGAGGATCTGATCCACAAGGGCGCCGACCTGGAAAAGATCGTGCTGTCGCGCGCGGTGAAGTGGCATATCGATAATCGGGTGCTGGTCTATGCTAATAAGACAGTGGTCTTCGACTAATCATGGCGACATAAAACTACTGTGCGAATGAATGGCCGCCATGTATAGAAACCAACAACGACATGACTTCCACGACGCAGAAGTACTTGAGCCAGGCGGCCCACCGGACCAAGGTATGTTTCCGCGTCATTTCTGCTGACGGCACGGCCAGTCAGATCAACGAGGGCGAACCCGCCTTCAGCCTCATCTTCCACAACAGGCGTGCCGAACTGCGCGTCATGCTGTTTGGCCATGTCGGTTTGCTGGAATCGTATTTCGTCGGGGATCTGGATGTGGAGGGCAGTCTGCAGATGGCCGCCCGCGCCGGTATGGACATGGGCCTGGACCAGCCGCCGAGCGGCTTGCTGAAATTGCGCAATGCCTGGCACGAGTTCCGTTTCAACAACGCCAGCGTCGAGCAGGCGAAAACCAATGCACGCTTCCACTACGGCCTGGGCGCCGACTTCTACAAGCTGTGGCTCGACCTGCCGGCGATGATGTACACCTGCGGCTACTGGAAGGAAGGCACGCAAACGGTGGAGGAAGCGCAGCGGAACAAGATGGACCACGTGGCCAGGAAGATCCGCCTGGCGCCCGGCGAAAGTTTTGTCGACATTGGCTGCGGTTTTGGCGGCTTCATGTTCCATGCGCAGGAACACTACGGCGCGCTTGGCACCGGCATCAACACCACGACCGAACAGGTGCAATGGCTGCAAGGCGAAATTGCGCAGCGCGGACTCGCCGACAAACTGAATGTGGTCGAGGCCGACTTTCGCGAAATTCCCGGGCAGTATGACAAGGTGGTTTCCATCGGCGTGCTGGAACATGCCGGGCGAGATCAATTGTTGGAGGTGGTGCGTGCGCACGCCGATGCGCTCAAGCCCGGCGGTCTGGGCATGCTGCATTTCATCGGACATGCGGGGGTGATGGACACCGAGTTCTACATCCGCAAGCACATCTTTCCCGGCGGCTGGATCCCCAGCCTGTCGCTGACCCTGCAGGCCATGGAGAAGTGTGGACTCGAGATCGTGGACATCGAGAACCTGCGTCGCCACTATGCGCCGACGCTGGACGCATGGGCGACGCGTTTCGATGAACGTTGGGCACAGATTCACGCGCTTGATCCGCAGAAATTCGACGAGCGTTTCCGCCGCAAGTGGCGCACTTATTTGTGGACGTGCGGCGAGATGTTCCGCTCGCCCAACGGGCATACGCATCTTTTTCAGATCGTGTTCAGCAAGGGCAACATCAATGCGGACAGCTATCCGATGAGCCGGAAATTTCTCTACACATGAGTTACGAAGAGAAAAAGCAGCGACTGATCGAACAGATCCGGGCCAATGCCGGCAGTGCGCCCATCGGCCTGACCAAGGACACATCCAACCTGTTTCGCGATCGCAAAGAGACGCCCAGGCAGAAGCTCGACGTGCGCCAGTTCAACGAGGTGTTGTCCATCAATGCCAATGAGCGTTGGGTGGAAGTGGAGGGCATGACGCCCTACGTGAAACTGGTGGACGCGATGCTGGCGTACGGCCTGATGCCGGCGGTGGTGCCGCAACTCAAATCCATCACTATCGGCGGCGCGGCGGCAGGGGTGGGCATCGAAGCCACGTCATTCAAATACGGCCTGGTGCACGAGACGCTGCAGGAAATGGAAATCCTGTTGCCGGATGGACGTGTGGTGCTGGCCATGCCCGACAATGAATACAGCGACCTGTTCCATGGCTTTCCCAATT
>JAHENE010000185.1 GCA_024643305.1 Thiobacillaceae bacterium
TCGCCAGTTGGGCGAGGACAACCTGGCACGGCACCCGGATGATGCAGCGACCTGGCATCTTCTTGGCCTGCTGGACGACATATCAGGTTCCACTACTTCCGCAATCCAGCGCTACCAGCGCGCTATCGAGCTTGATTCCAGCATTGCCAATTACCACAGCGATCTAGGCTTTGCTTTGTTCAAGACCAACAGGCTGAGCGAAGCCGAGCAGTCCTTCCACCGTGCTCTGGAGCTAGATCCCCGTCACCATAACGCCGCCTACAATCTGGCTTTGCTGCTCAACAACCAAGGCCGGTTTTCCGAAGCGCTCGCGCTTCTCTCACCATTCGACGATGGCAGTGACCCAAGCGGTGAAACCGACCTACTGCTGGGCTTGCTGTACCGCAGCGCCTCTCAAACCGAAAGGGCCCTTGCCCATGCCCGGCAATCTGTCCGGCTAAATCCGGAGAATCCAGAAGCGTGGGCACTAACCGCCGACATGCATGAACAATTACACCAATTGGATGAAGCGCAGAACAGCCTCAATCAAGGCCTGGCGCGAGCGCCCAATTTGCCCCCGCTAATATTGATCCAGGCCCGCCTGTTGCGACGCGAGAAGAAATTTGATGATGCCGCCAACGCGATCAGCATGGTCCCGATGAACAGCGTGCCCGATTCCCTCGCGGCCACACTGCTCAACGAATGGGCTACCAGCCTGGATCGGCTGGGACGTCCAACCGAAGCAATGGAAAAATTCATTGCCGCCAAAAAACGCCAGTCACTGAGCGAACCGGACATATCCCAGGCTGCTGCAGGCTACCTTGGTTTTATTGAAGAAGCCCTCACAATCGACTACAGCCCTCTTGCCGGCCAAAGCATTCCGGAACAAGATCCCGCACCCGTTTTTCTGATTGGCTTTCCGCGTTCTGGAACCACCCTTCTCGACCAGATTCTGGACAGCCACTCATCCATCCAGACATTGGAAGAAAAATCCCTTATCCAGGAACTGGTCGATACCTATCCAGACTTGTTCAGAATTGCCAACAAGCGAGTCAGTCCTCTGGCGGAAGGCGCCCGTCAAGAATTTCAGCAGCTTTACTTCAAACACGCGGCTCGGTATTTGGAAATAGCGCCCAATAATGTCTGGGTGGACAAATTTCCGCTCAATATCATTCGTACGCACCAAATCCTGCAAATTTTCCCGCGTGCCCGTTTCATATTGGCACTTCGGCATCCCTGCGATGTTGTCCTGAGCTGCCAGATGCACCTCTTCAAGCAGAACGCCGCCATGGCGCATTTCCAGACGCTGGAAGGGACCGCCCACTTGTATGCCGAGGTAATGCGGCTGTGGCAAACGTTCAAGCAAAACCTCCAACCCAAGCATCACGTAATCCGCTATGAAAACCTCGTCTCCCACTTCGATAAAGAAGTCGAGAACCTCCTCGCATTCCTGAATTTGCCCTGGGAAGAAAATGTGCGGAAATACAACGAACACGCCAAAAGTCGAGGGGCTATCAAAACCCCCAGTTATCTTCAGGTGGTAGAGCCCTTGTATACACGTGCAAGCGGACGCTGGATGCGCTATCTGGATGAATTGAAGCCGGTTTTGCCCGTTCTTGAACCTGCCATACGCAACCTGGGGTACGATTTGCCGCCCGATTAAGCAGTTTGAGCATTCCACCAGGCAGACGAAGAAGCATTCTTCGCTTCAAGGCCAAGCATTTACAGGTTTTTGATTGCCCAAATTCAAGTAAATGTCCGAAGCAATCCAATTTTGTATAACTTTAGATATATGTCTTTGGTTATATAGTCGCAGACAATTCTCAGAGAGTATATTCCCTTCAAACAAACAAAATTCCCCAGCGCAAGGCTGGGCTCAAAAAATAATCGGGGGGGCAGGATGAACGTACAGTTATGTGCTCGTTTGTATGCGGGAGGAAGTGTTAATAGTGTCCGTGGCAAAAGGCCTTATGTTTTTTTGCAGTTTGTTTTTTTCTTTTTATATTCTTCGCACATGGCTTGGTGAACAAGGCCTATGCCGGTATCGAATCGACATGCGCCGGTTGGGCGTCAATTTGGGATTATCAAAACCACACTCCACCGCCTTGGTTTCCCAGTGCTGATGCATACTGTGCTGCTGCAACCGCTAATTCAGGATATGACTATAAACTCACCGGCCCTCACTCCGGGCTTTTCAATGGCGAATATCAATACACCTGTTATCTTAAGGATCCTTACCAAAACCTTGTTGCAGGCATCGTCTGCCAAGCAGCTATCTGCCCGGTTAATTCGGTATTCAGTGGGGCTACCCAATTGTGCCAATGCAACTCTGGTTATGTCGAACAAAGTGGCCAATGTGTTAAACCCGAGAGCCCCAAGGACAATGGGGGTAGCGCTTGCCCAACATTGCTGAAAGCTGACCCTATCAATGTCTCAACTGGCAACAGTTATCAGGTTGAAACTGATTACACGGGCCCCGGTAATTTCCCTCTTGGCTTCAGCCGCTACTACAACAGTTCAACCACCGTAGCTAACGCCAATCTTGGCCAGCACTGGCGTAGCAATTTCGACCGCTCGATTGTCGTCTCTTCCGACCCCACGGTTTTGATGATGTACAGACCTGACGGAAAGGGCTTTGCTTTCCGTCAGTCTGGCGGTGTGTGGTCTGCGGATGGAGATATTGTGGGTCGGCTTGAGCAGATTGCAGGCGGATGGCGCTATACCAACCAGCATGACGAAGTAGAGACCTTCGACTCAGCAGGCAAGCTGACTTACATTGCCGATCCAAGCGGGTTGCAGCTGACCCTTTCCTATGGAGCAAACGGCAAACTGGCAACCGTCACCGATTCATTCGGACGCAGTCTCACCTTTGTCTATGATCCCAACGGCAGGATTGCGACCATGACCGACCCTGCCAATGCAACCTACACCTACGCTTACGATGCCAATGGAAACTTGTCTTCCATCACTTACCCCGGTGGCGGAACTCGCCAGTACCTCTACAACGAATCAGCCTTGACCGCCGGTGCCGATCTGCCTACAGCCTTGACCGGACTTGTCGACGAGAACAATCAGCGCTTTGCCACCTGGAATTACGACGCCACTGGAAAGGCCATCTCGTCCGAGCATGCCAACGGTGTAGAAAAAGCCACCATCAATTATGTGAGCAACACAAACGGCACGGGCTATTCAAGCATCACTGACGCGCTCGGTACTACTCGCACCACCAATTTTGAAACCATATTAGGCGTGGCAAGAAACACCGGCGAATCCCAACCCGGCGGTTCTGGCTGCGGTCCGGCCTCGTCTGCCGTCACCTACGATGCCAATGCCAACGTTGCATCCAGCGCCGACTTCAATGGAAACAAGACCTGCTATGCCTACGATACCAGCCGCAACCTGGAAACGGCACGCGTCGAGGGGATTGCGGCGGGTGCTGCCTGCCCGGCCAGCATCCCAACCTATACGCCTACCCCAAACACCGCAGAGCGCAAGATACTGACCGAGTGGCATGCCATATTCCGCATGCCGGTGAAAGTCACCGAAGCCGGCCGTGAAACCACTTACGTCTACGACGCCCAAGGCAACACTACCCAGAAGCGCATTCGCGACACCACTACCAACGCCACCCGCACCTGGAACTGGACATACACCTACTCGAGCCTCGTTTCCGGCCTGATGGTGAAGAAAATCGAAGACGGCCCGCGCACCGACGTGAGCGACCTCACCACTACCGACTACTACGATGCCGACCACGCCTGCACCGGCGACCCCAAAGGATGCCGCGGCCAGGTCAGCCAGATCACCAATGCGCTGGGCCATGTCACCCTCATTACCCGCTACAACGCGCATGGTCAGCCTGAGGAGATCATCGACCCCAATGGCCTGGTGACCACGCTCGCCTACGATGCGCGCCAGCGGCTTGTGTCCCGCGTCTCGGGCAGCGAAGTCACGGCTTACGAGTACGACCCGGTGGGGCAACTTATCAAGATCACCCGCCCGGACAACAGCGTGCTCAACTTTGCCTACGATGACGCCCACCGGCTGACCGGCGTATCGGACAGTCTGGGCAACAGCATCAGCTACACGCTCGATGCCATGGGCAACCGCATCAAGGAAGACGTGCGCGACCCGGCCAGCCAGCTCGTGCAGACCCGCAGCCGCGAGTACGACGCCTTGAATCGCCTCTACCACGACATCGGTGCGACAAGCCAAACCACCACCTATGCCTACGATGCCACTGGCAACCCCAAGCAGGCGACCGATCCGCTGTCGCACAGCACCGCCAACAACTTTGATGCGCTGGATCGCCTGGTGCAGATCACCAGCCCCGATGGCGGCCAGACCAGCTTGACGCAGGATGCGCTCGACCGTGTGGTCAGCGCCACCGACCCCAAAGGCGTGACCA
>JAHENE010000186.1 GCA_024643305.1 Thiobacillaceae bacterium
GCCACCAGGATCATGATCAGAAAACCTAGAATCTCAATAAACAGCATGCCATCCACCCTTGATAAGTATGGGATGATTCTATCAGTCTTGCCCTGTTTTCCACTTGCGGATATGTTTCTTGCATGGGCTTTGCTGAACTTACCGAATTTGACTTCCATCCGCGCCTGGCGGCTTCGTCAGGTATCGCTGTTGCCCTGTTTTCAGGGCCGGACTGCGGCAGCTGCAAGCGGCTGGAAAAAAATCTGCCGGAATGGCTGGGTGGAAACGTAAATTATTTTTACAAAGTCGATGTGCAACGCAGCACCGCGCTGGCAAGCGCATATGATGTGTTTCATCTGCCCAGCCTGTTCGTGTTTGTGAACGGCCACTACCACGGCCCGCTGCAAGCCGAGGCGGCGCCGCAACCCATGCGCACCGCGCTGGAAAATCTGCTTGCCGAACCCGCCCACGAGGAACCCTGATGAAGCTTGACCAACCAGGCTGGCTGGATTGCGCACGACAGGCGCCCTCGCCCAATTGCGATGAACGTCCCGACGGCGAAACGCCATCGCTTGTGGTGATTCACAACATCAGCCTGCCGCCGGGCGAATTCGACAGCTGCGCCGTGGAGGATTTCTTCACCAATCGGCTGGACAAAAATGCACACCCCTACTTTCAGGAGATTTGCGAACTGAAAGTGTCCGCCCACTTCTTCATTCGCCGCGATGGCGAGATCATCCAGTTCGTGCCCTGCACCATGCGCGCCTGGCATGCAGGTGTATCTCAGTGGCAGGGGCGCGAGAAATGCAACGACTTCTCCATAGGCATCGAACTCGAAGGCTCGGACGACACCCCTTTCACCGATGCGCAATACGCACGCCTGAACGAGCTGCTGGCCGCAGTGCGCAACACTTACCCGATACAAGCGATCACAGGACATAGTGACATCGCGCCCGGTCGAAAAACCGACCCCGGCCCCTGTTTCGACTGGCAACGGGTCCAAAACTAGACCAAACCAAGGCAAACTCTTCCCCCCGAAATGGCTTCTTTCAGGGGCGTTCAGCACGTCCCTCGCTATACCCCATGACGCGCCCAACGTCACATTTTTTGCATTTTTTGACAAACCTGGATACAAGAAGCGTATTATTCTTTTCTAATGCGCCAATAATTCAGCCACTCGTTTATCCATCCCTGCAAGGAAATGTCATGCAAATTAAACTTCATGCCCTGGCCTTTGGCCTGATCGTCGCCGGATTGTCCTCTGCCGCTACTGCAGATTCCCGCTACTACGACCCGACTAACACCGCGCCCGGAAACGATTCCGGCAAAACCCTCGGTTATCAGCTTTTCAGCACCATCGGCTGCCCGGGCAAGCAGCTTCTGGATTCGGGTTGTCCGGCAGAAACAACTGATTCCGAGACCGTATCAGCATCGCTGCCCGAGCCAGAATCTGCGCCCGTGACTGCATCTGTTTCCGCTCCGGCACCCGCACCGGTATACACCCCCGCACCAGCCCCTGTGCAGATTGCCAAGGCTGAAACATCGCCGATATCAAACAAGGCGAATCCGTTTTGCAACTTTTTCCAGATGCCCAACGGTCCGAATCCCTACCTGTCTACCAAATAAATTCTTTGGCTAGGCACAGCCCTTCCCCTGTGGAAGGGCTTTTTTTTGAAGTGTTTGCACCTGTTTCCCCTTGTCCGTGGTTCATAATCGCAGGAAAGGAAAACACCAGATGCGAGCATTCTCATCCCGACGCTCCTTCAAACAAGTCACAGCATCGCTGTTCATGCTGGCTTGCCTGCATGGCTGCGCCAGTATCAATGACAATCGGGCAGCGCAGCGTGTGGAATCACATGCCATTCCGCAAGACACCCCCAGCGCGTTGCAGAAGCTGGCCCACAAACCCAATCCGGAACACCTGAAAGAATCCGCATTCGTACTGCTGGACTCCGGGCTCGATGCCCTGGCTGCGCGCCTGTGGCTGGCGAACAAGGCCGAAAAAACCCTGGATGTTCAGTACTACATTTTCCACGGCGACAAAACCGGCGCGCTCATGGCCGAGGCCTTGATCAGGGCGGCGGAACGAGGCGTTCGCGTGCGCATCCTGCTTGACGACATCTACACGCATGAGCACGAAGCGGGCATCCTGGCCATAGATTCACAGCCCAATATCGAAATCCGCCTGTTCAACCCGTTTTACTACCGCGGCGGCGACCCACTGCTCCAACTGGGTCAATTCCTAAATGACAACAGGCTAAACCGGCGCATGCACAACAAACTCCTCGTTGCCGACAACCAGTTCGCCATTACCGGCGGACGCAATGTGGGCGACGAATATTTTCTGGCCAACAACGAACTCGACTTCGTCGATCTCGACGTCATGGCATCCGGCCCTGTCGTTGGCGATCTGTCCAACTCATTCGATGCCTACTGGAATAGCGAGGCAGTGGTCCCTGCACGAGCATTGCCTCGTTACAAGGAAGCACGCAGCAAACTGCCTGAGATCAAGGAGGCGCTGAATAAACACCGGGGCGAACTGGAAACATCGGAATACGGCCAGAAACTGAAATCACAGGGCTTTGAGGAACGCCTGCTTGCCGGAAAGCTGCCCGCCTACACTGGCGAAGCCCGGGTCATCGTCGACCCGCCGGAAAAGGTGGATGGCGACACCCATCTCAGCGAACTGCTCATGGGTCAGTTTGCCGGACTGGGTCTATCGTCAAAAGATGAATTGATCGTGATCTCTCCCTACTTCATTCCCGGCAGGGTAGGCATGGACTGGTTTGCCTACCTGCGCGCAAAGGGAACGCGAGTTCGCATCCTCACCAACTCCATGGCGGCCAGCGACGTGCCTTTGGTGCACGCCGGTTACGCCCGCTACCGCGCGGATCTGCTCGGCATGGGCGTGGAATTGCATGAACTCAAGCCACTGCCCAACGCCTCGCCAAAGAAGACGCGCATCACTGGCAGCGGTTCCTCGCGCTCCAGCCTGCATGCAAAATCCTTCGTCTTCGACCGTGAAAAAGTATTCATCGGTTCATTCAACTTTGATCCGCGCTCGGTGCTGCTCAATACAGAACTGGGACTGATCATCGACAACCCCAAGGCCGCACAAAAAGTTGCCCAGATGGCAGAACTGGGCATGTCCCCGGCCTACAGCCATCGCCTGTCACTGAAGCGGAATCAAGGTGAATCGAGCATCCTATGGACCAGCAAGGCCGGGACGAATGAAGTCGTTGTCGACACCGAGCCCAACACCACCTGGTGGGATCGCCTGAAACTCGATTTCTTCATGCTGCTGCCGATCGAAGGGATTCTTTAGCAGGCTGCCAACACTTACTGCCGCTGCACGCATTTCTGATAGAGGTTCCTGGCCCTGCCCTGCGCATCGTATTTTCCCTTCAGCGCCCGATAGGCTGCGCCATCGTAAATGCGCCAGAAGGTTTCCTCGTCATAGAAGGAATCCGAATACAGCGACTTGATGCCGCCCAGTTCGGCAACCTTGTTTTCAACAAGCTTGTTGTGGTGCCCGGCTTCAAAACCATGCCGCCTGCGCACGACATCCCAGAAGCCGAAATTCACATGGAGTTGGTCCTGCATGGGGAACAAAGTGAACTGCTCGTCTCTTTCGTAGGGCCGCACCGGGCACACCCAGATCGGCAGGATGCCGATCTCGCGCTGGAAAAAATCCAGGAAGGCGGGCGCGTTCTGAAGCGGAATATCCACGTCCTGAATCACCGATTCGCGATGCAGGCCCAGCAGCTTGTCAAACTGGTTAGTGATTCCCCACTTGCTGTTAAACCGCATCATCTTCGTATAGAAAACGGAGTTCAAACGCTCGCGCCCAAGCAGGCGCCGCACCAGCGGATTCTGCGCGCCGAGATTCTTTGAGCACCAGAACCAGTCCGTATCCCAGCGCCAGATGTAATCGCGCGTGGTCAGATAGTCCGTACCGCGCTCGCGCAGGCTGCGGTAGTAGATATTCTTGTAGGTGTAGTCGCTGGTGTAAGGGGCCTCGTCCACAAAGCGCGCTTCACTTAGCACCATGTCGTGCTCGCCGAACACCACGCCATCGACAAAGTCGGCGTCGCCTGCGCAGGCTGTCTCAATGGCAGAAAAGAATGCGGCGGTCTCATCAAAACGGCTGTGGCTCACCCGCACGTTAGGCTTCACCGGTACCGCCATGGCCTTCAGCTTGAGCGCATAGCCCAACGTGCCGTAGGAATTGGGAAAGCCATGGAACAGGTCGCTGTATTCATCGTCGGGCATGGCCAGCACCACACGTCCATCCGGCAACAGGATTTCCATTTCCTGCAGCGTCTCGTGCACCAGGCCGTATTTGAATGACGTGGCTTCGATGCCCACCCCTGCCGCCGCGCC